>JAFEDX010000069.1 GCA_018241365.1 Pseudomonadota bacterium | reverse complement strand
ATGCCGAGCCGCGACTACTACCTGTCAAAGGATCCGCACATGGCCGAGGCGCGTGCCGCCTACAAGACCTACGTCACGGCGCTGCTGAAGCAGGCCGGCATTGCCGATGCCGACAAGAAGGCCGAGGCAGTGATCGCGTTGGAAACGAAAATCGCCGCGGCGCAGGAGAGCCTGGTCGAGAGCGAGGACATCCACAAGGCCAACACCCTCTGGGCGGCTTCCGAATTCGCGAAGAAGGCGCCGGGTCTCGACTGGAACGAATACTTCAAGGCCGCCGGCCTTGACGGCGTGCAACAGTTCGACCTGTGGCAGCCGTCCGGAATCATCGGCGAATCGAAGCTGGTCGCGAGCCAGCCCATCGACGCCTGGAAAGACCTGCTGGTGTTCCATACCTTGAACGCCGCCGCGCCGCTGCTGCCCAAGGCGTTCGAAGAGCTCAACTTCGACTTCTTCGGCAAAACCCTGCAGGGCACGCCTGCGCAGCAGGAGCGCTGGAAGCGCGCGGTCGCCGCCACCAACACCGATCTCGGCGATGCGGTCGGGCAACTGTATGTGCAGAAGTACTTCCCGCCTGAAGCCAAGGCCGCGGCCGAGGCGATGGTGAAGAATCTCATCACTGCGTTCCGCAATGGCATCAAGGACCTCGCCTGGATGTCGCCGGAAACCAAACAGAAAGCCGAAGCCAAGCTCGACACCCTGAAGGTCGGCGTCGGTTATCCGGACAAGTGGACCGACTATGCGACGCTGGAGATCAAGCCCGACGATGCGTTGGGCAACCACGAGCGCGCGCTGAAGTTCAAGTATGAACTGGCCAAGGCCAAGATCGGCAAGCCCATCGACGACAACGAATGGTGGATGACACCGCAGACGGTCAACGCGGTGAACCTGCCGCTGCAGAACGCGCTGAACTTCCCCGCTGCGATCCTGCAACCGCCATTCTTCGACCCCAAGGCGGACCCGGCGGCCAACTACGGCGCGATCGGCGCGATCATCGGCCACGAAATCAGCCACAGCTTCGACAACACCGGCGCCGATTTCGACGCGCATGGCCGCCTGCAGAACTGGTGGACGCCGGCCGATCTCAAGCACTTCCAGGCCGCGACCGATGCGCTGGCCAGGCAATACAGCAGCTACGAAGCGCTGCCGGGCCTGCACGTGAACGGCAAGCAAACCCTGGGCGAAGACATCGCCGACGTGTCGGGACTGACCGCCGCCTTCCGCGCCTATCATCTATCGCTGGACGGCAAGCCCGCACCGGAAATCGACGGCCTCACGGGTGACCAGCGCTTCTTCATCGCGTTCGGGCAAGCGTGGCGTTCAAAGATGCGAGACGCCGCGCTGCGCCAACGCCTCGCCACCGATGTGCATGCACCGGCGCAATTCCGCGCCGAAACCGTGCGCAACCTCGATCCGTGGTACCAGGCGTTCGACGTGCAGCCGGGCGAAAAAATGTATCTCGCGCCCGACCAGCGGGTGAAAATCTGGTAGGCACGCAGGCCCGCCGCCCGGTCGTGGCAGGCGCAGCCTGTTGGCTGCGTCTGCCGTGCGCCAAGGAGGAACCATGCAACGCCGATTGAAGCTTGCCTTGGTGGTGCTGACGCTGGCCCTTTCCGGATCAGCATTCGGCGCTGCGAATAGATCCGAAATCGCTGTCGGCACGGTCACGGTTCCCATGCGGGTGGAACTCAGCCGCCCCTATATCGATGTCACCCTCACGGGCCCGAACGGACGACACGTCACGGCGCATGCCTACGTGGACACCGGCGGCGGTGCACTGCTGCTTTCGGCCGGCCTGGCGCAACGACTCGGGTTGCGTGCAACGGGCAAGACGGAGCACGAGGAAGGACAGGCGTTCGCACCGACCGTGGCGCCGACCCTGGACATCGGTGGCAAACGGGTCGCTACCACCAACGCACGCGCCTACATCGTGACCGACGCACCCGGCACGCTCGTACACACCGATGCCGAGCTGATGTTGCCGGGCAAGATCCTGCAGCGCTACGTCGTCGTGTTCGACTACCCCGCACGCACATTCACGCTGGCCGACCCGCACAAATTCAACCCGGACGGTACCGCGGTGCAGGCGACCTTCGGCGGCGGCATGCCGGTGGTGCGGGTGGCGATCGCAGGCAACGCCTACGACTTCCTGCTGGACACCGGCGGCCAGTACTGCATGGTCTCGCAAACCGAGCCCGACGCGTGGTCGCAGCAGCATCCGCATTGGGAAAGCGTGGCCGGCGCCTACGGGCCGGCCAACATGCTGCTCGGCCCATCGGAGACGAAATTGCGCATGTTGCGCATTACCTCGATGCAATGGGGGCCATTCCGGATCGAAAGCGCCGGCGCCGTTTCACGCCCGGCCGGAACCTACGAGAAATGGATGTCGAACATGTTGGGTACGCCGATCGTCGGCTCCATCGCCGGCAACGTGCTGGACCATTTCAAGGTGACCGTGGATTACCCGGCAGGCAAGGTGTACCTCGCGGGTCCGGCGACGGCGCGCGACGCGCCCATCGACATGGTCGGCGTCACGCTCGAACCCGCCGCGCAAGGCGGCTACGAGGTGGCGGGCGCCCTGACCGGCACGCAAGGCATCAAGGCGGGTGACCGGCTGTTGAAGGTGGACGGCCAGGACATCGCGCAGTTGCCGTTCTGGCGCATCGTGGAGTTGCTGGGCGGTACACCGGGCACGACCCACACACTCACGCTGCAACGCGGACAGCAGTCATTGCGTGTGGACGCAACGGTCCGTTCGATTCTTCAGGCGATCCCCAGCCCGCCGATCTCGCCGATGACGTCGCCGTCGAAACCGGCCAGTCGTGCGAAGGTTCGCCCACGTTCGGCGTAGTCGCGGAACTGGTCGAAGCTGGGCGCGCCGGGTGAGAGCAGCACCACGCCGTCCGCGGGCGTCAGCGCCTGCGCGCGTGCCACCGCATACGCCAAGCTCGGGGTTTCCTCGATGGCGCAAGTGACATTCGCGCCACGTAGTGTGTGGGCGATGCGCGGGCCAGCGGCGCCCTGCACCAGCACAGCGTGCGGTGGACGCAGCGCAAGTTCGCGTGCGAAACCCGTCCAGTCGAGGCCGCGGTCGAAGCCGCCGAGGATCAGGGTCACGGCCCGGCCACGCAGGCTTTCCAGCGCGCCCAGTGCGGCGTCGGGCGTGGTGCTGATGGAATCGTCGATCCATTCGATGCCGCCGCGCACACCAAGCGACGTCAGGCGATGCGGCAAGGGTTGGAAATCGCGCAGCGATGGCGCCGCCACGCGGGCGTCGAATCCCAGCAGTTCGATGGCAGCCAGCGCGGCGCAGGCGTTGCGGGCGTTGTGCGCGCCGTGCAGCGGCAGGCCGCGCAATTCGATGACCGGTTCACCGCCGCGCCGGATCGCGCCATCCGCGATGTGCCAGCCGCTCAGGTCATCGAAGGTTGCGCGGTGCGGATGCTGCGCTGTGCGCTCCATCAACAGCGGCGTGCGAGCATCCACCAGCAGCGTGCGGGACACGTCGGCGAGCTTCAGCTTGTCGGCGACGTAGCGCTCGCGCGTACCGTGCCAGTCGAGGTGCTCTTCGCCAAGGCTGACCACCACACCCAGTTCCAACGGTCCAGCTTCGCCGGTCTGGAAACTGGAAAGTTCGATCGCCCAAAGGTCGGCTCGTTGTCCATCGAGGTCGAGCAGCGGCAGGCCGATGTTGCCGGCCAGCGCGGTGCGGACGCCGAGGTTGCGCGCCAAGTGTGCGATCAGCGCGGTGGTGGTGCTCTTGCCTTTGGTTCCGGTCACCGCAACCACACGTGCGTTGCTGCCTTGATCGGATGCGTTCTCGCCAAACCACAGCGCGGTACCCGACGTGAAACGCGTGCCGCGCGCGCGTGCCGCGAGGATTTCCGGCTTGTACGCGCTGATGCCCGGCGACTTGATGACGATGGCGTGCGACGACAACGCTTCCGCGTCGGGGGGTTCGGTGTGGATCGCCAACCGGACGGCCGGATCGGGCCCTTCCCGTCCCGGTCCCTTGCTCGCAGGGAATGGCACGGATGCTTCACGCAACGCGGCGGCTTCGGCAACGCTGCAATACAACGTCAGCGGCTTGTCCGGAAAGCGCCTGCGCAAGGCCGCCAGCGCACTGTGTCCCTCGCGACCATGGCCCCAGATCGCGACATCCGCGTGCTCAAGCTCCGCGAATCGCATCGACCACTCCGGCAAATCGCATGGGCACGCCGTGTTCTTCCGATGGCGCCAGCCACGGCTCGATCGCCAGCGACGTGGGACCGAGCCGTGGCGCGATCTCCTCGCGGAAACGCGCGACCAGCGCGTCCTCGCGCCACTCGGGACGCGCCGCCAGCGCGGCGAATGCGGCACGCGCTTCGGCCGCTTCGCCCACGCATTCGAACGGCTTGTGGTCGTGGTATTCGATCAACGCATCGAAACCCGGCGCCTGCGATTCGTCGTCCAGCAGGTTGCTGCCGAAGATCTGCAGCAGGCGCGGCTTGGGCAGGAATGGCGCCAACGCAAGGAACACGAAATGGCACTTCGGACAATGCCCGCACCAGCGATCTGAAGGCTTGGGGCCGAGGATGCGGAAGTTGCGGTTGCAACTGGAGAACACGTCGAAATACGCCGCACCCGTTCGCGCGAACGCACGGGTCACCGCCAGCTCGGAGAACGGGCGCAGCAGCGAGAAGAAATCGAGGTCGGCCGCTACGTGCGTGCGCAAGTACGCCGCGAACATGCGCTCGAACGCCCAACCCTTGCTCCACTGGTGGTTGACCGGATGGCCCTCGTACTCCAATGTCGCCGCCGATGCCGAGCGCTCATTCGCGAAGGCGATGGCGTCGAATCCGTACAGGATCGCCGCGCAGGCGAGGATCGCTGCATTCACTGCCGTGACGGGGATGTGTCCGTTCCACACCCCCATGCGGTTGTAGTCGAACAGCACCGGAGAAAGCTCGCGACCGATGTTCAAGGTCGACAATCCGGTGCGCTCGGCCACCGCAGCAATCAAAGATGATGCGCCCACCCACACCGCGGTCGCCTCCGCGTCGATCCGCTTCAGCGCCTCCACCACTACCAGCGAATCCTTGCCGCCGCCGATGGGTATCAGGGTGCGATGCGGCAAGCCCAGCACCCGTACTTCACCGTCATCCCGGCCAGGGAATGGCCGGGACCCAGACCCAAGGACGGAAGAACCGCGCGGAAATGCGATTCGCCCGCGCAAATCCAACTTGTTGCGATAGGCGAACTCGGCCAGCCCGTGCAGATACAACGCATCCAGCAAGTCGGCGCCGGCAGCGTCCAGCGCACCGGTTTCGACTTCGATGCGGCCCGGCACACCGGCCTTGTAATAACTGACGCCGGCGATCAGGTGCAGCAGGCGCAGTGCGCCATCGAATGCGGGTTTGCGCGGCTCCGGCAGCGCCGGCGCGTTCGGGAAACGAATGCGCTCGACCAGCTCGGGGCCGTCGTCGAACGCGTATACCAGCTCGGCGACGCCTTCGGCGTAACCGCAACGCACGAAATGGAACGCTTGCGCCTGGCGTGGATCGACCAACGTGCTCATTCCATCACTGCGGTTTCGGCCAACGGCCGCAGATTGTAATGCGAGGCCATGGATTCGCCGTAGGCGCCGGTTTGCGCGATCAGCAGCACGTCGCCTTCGGCGCTGCGCGGCAGGTGGCGATCGGAACCGAGCACGTCGCCGGATTCGCAGATCGGGCCGACCACTTGATAGAGGGAATCCGACGGTGCATCAAGGCGCGACAGGTTCACGATCTCGTGCCAGGCGTCGTACAACGCCGGCCGGATCAACGCGTGCATGCCGGCATCGCAGCCAAGGTATTCGAGCGCGCCCTTGCGTTTGGTCTGGGTGACGCGCGCGAGCAGCACGCCGGCATCGGCCACCAGCCAGCGGCCAGGCTCCAGCCACAGCGCATATTGCGGATAGGTTTGCTTGACCTCGGCCAGTGCGGCATCGACGGCAGCAAGGTCGAGTTCCGCCTCGCCGGGGTGCGAAGGCACGCCGAGGCCACCACCGAGGTTGAGGCAACGCACGCTGCCGATGCGGTCGGCGAGGCTGGCCAACTGGCCGCACACCAATGGCCAGTGCGAGGCATCGAGGATGCCGGAACCCAGATGCGCGTGCAGGCCGATGATGCGCACGTCGTGTTCGCGCGCGAGGTCGAGGAAGACATCGAGCTGATCGAGTGGCAGGCCGAACTTGCTGGTGACGCCACCGGTGCGCACCTTGTCGTGGTGGCCGAGGCCGCGGCCGAGATCGACGCGCAGCATGACCTCGTGACCATGCAACAAATCAGGCCAATGCTGCAACGGGTGCAAGGCATCCAGCGTCAGCGTGACGCCGCGCTGCAAGGCCAGCGCGTAATCCGTGCGCGGCGCAAAATTGGGGGTGAACAACAGCGGCGACGCGTGGGCTGCGGCAGCGTCGGCCGCGGCATCCAGCTCACCGGGTGATACGCATTCCAGCCCGAGTCCTTCCTGCGCCAGCGCCTGCAGGATTGCTGGATGCGCATTGGCCTTGATCGCGTAATACACGCGATCCACCGATTGCAGCGCGCGCAGCGCACGCGCACGCGCGCGGATCGTCGGCAGGTGGTAGACATAGCGCGGCGTGAAAACGGTCTCCCCTCTCCCTCCGGGAGAGGGTGCCCGAAGGGCGGGTGAGGGTTCGG
>JAFEDX010000068.1 GCA_018241365.1 Pseudomonadota bacterium | reverse complement strand
GCGTTGTTCACGTCCGCCAGGTTGGTCGATACCAGCACCTTCCGGAAACTCGGCACCGCGATCATCACCAGGATCGCCGCCACCGCCAGCGTCACCATCAACTCCACCAGCGTGAAGCCGCCAACGCGACGACCGCCGCGCATGCGCGGCCGCCTGTCCACCCACATGGTCTGGTTGTTCCCCGGCACCACGGCCTCCCCGTGTCCCCCTCATGACACGGTCAGGCTAACCAATCTTTCAACAGCCTTTCAAATCTTTCGCCGACGGACGGTAGCAACCAGCCGATGAGCGGTGGTTGCGTGCCGAAGCAGCCCATCCGTCGCGAGCACGCTCGCTCCTGCAAGAAGCATCGCTGTAGGAGCCTGCGTGCAGGCGACCACGGAGCTCTTTCCCTGGACGGAAGCCGTGCCAGGATTCGGTCGCGAGCACGCTCGCTCCCACGAGGAGCGCCAGGTAGGAGCCTGCGTGCAGGCGACCACGGAGCTCTTTCCCTGGACGGAAGCCGTGCCTGGATTCAGTCGCGAGCACGCTCGCTCCTACGAGGAGCACCAGGTAGGAGCCTGCGCGCAGGCGACAACAAGCGACGAACGGAACGGGAACTGCTTACCAGCAATTCCCGTTGCTGTTCTTCGCGGTGCTGGCGGCCGAGGGAAGTTCCTGGCCGGTGTTGTCGACGCTGAGGTTGCCGCACACGTCGCTGGCCTGCGGGCCCTGGGGCACGGCGGTCGCGACGTAACCCTGCCCCGCCGAAGCCGCCGATGGCAACGCGAGCGACGCGGTGTAGTAGCCGTTCTCGCTGACTGGCGAATTGCTGGTGTAACCCAGTGAGGATGCGGTCAGCGGGTAGTGGTTGTAGTCGGTGTAGAAGCGTTCCTCCACCTGCGCGATGTGCAGCAACAGCTTCTGCCCGTCGGCGCGCCGTGCGCGGTAGGTGTACCTGCCATACCACGGCACGGCGATGGCCGCGAGGATGGCGATGATCGCCACCACGATCATCAGCTCGATCAAGGTGAAACCCTGTGTGCGTCGCATCGTCGTCGCCCCTGTCATCACTCTCACTGGTTCGGCTGGATCTTGCTCCACTCGCGGCGGCGCCAGATCGGTGCGTCGATCGAGAGGGGATTCTTGCCGGGCGCGATGGTCAGGCCCGGCAGGTACGCCTGCCCGCCACCGAGTGCCGACACGATCGGCAGGCTGCCGCTGGTGCGCGCGTTGTTGATGCGCGCGCCGACGATCGGCCAGCCTCCCAGCGACGACACGCCAGCAGGCGCACCGGAGACGGCGTCAAGCGCCATCACTGCGCCTTGCGTGGACGGGTTGCACGGATCGCTGCCCGAGGTGCCGGTCAACAGGGTTTCGAACACCACCGTGTTGCTGGCGAAAATCGCACCCGGACTGACCACCACGCGCTCGCCCTGGTCGTTCTGCACGCCAGTGGATGTCGTGGTGTACAGGTTGATGAACCAGCCGCCTCCACCGGCCGACCCGGGCGCGGGTATGGTGTTGACCCGCGACGCACTGGCCACGGCACAGGTGTCGGTCGAGCTGCCTGTCACACAGCGCAACGTCGCACCTGCATTCGGATTGGTGCCTCCGCTGGGCAAGGTCGCCGGTGCGATGGTTTCGTGCAGGTAGTCCTGCGTCAGGGTATTACTGGACCCGCCCGCCACAGTGCCAGGCTGCGTGTAGGTCGTGCCCGGGACATCACGAACGCCCATCATCGTCTGCACCGCGTTGTTGCCGTTGTCGGCCGCGCCGAGATACTTGCCGGTACCGAACACCACCATGAACCGGTTGGTGGCGGGGTCCGGGAACAGCCGCGGCATGGTGGTGATCGGCTGCAGGCCCTGGTTACCACTGCTGTCATCGAGCCCCTGATATACAAGCGTCACCGTCCATGCGGAGGGGCTGGTGCCGCGCAGATCGAACCGCCACAGGTTGCCCTGCAGGTCGCCGGCAAATGCCACGTCGTCGATCTGGTCGTTGTTGTAGTCACCCATCACCGGCGTGGCGAGGCCAAAGCTGGTCACGTTGCCCTTGCCATCTGCAAGCGGGATGTTGGTCGGCGTCTTCAATTCGGCGATCATCTTGCCGGTTTGCGCATCCATCACGAACAGCGCGCTGTACGGGTTGCCGGAGGAATCCTTGGGTGCCTGCGCGGCAATCACGCCGCACGAAGTCTTGTCGGGGGTCGGGATATCCGGCTGCGAGCAATCCGGGAAGTATCCGTTGGGCACGATCACCACCCAGTTGCCGGTCGCCAGACGACCGATATTGGGTTGCGACACGGTGTAACCCAGATCACTGGGGATGCAGGCAGTGCCGATGTTCGTAGTACAACCCGTCGCCAAACTGGTCATGTCCGAGTCGAACTCCCACAGCACGCTGTTGGGTCCCGTGGCCGGCGTCGAGGAACCGGAAGTACCGGTGATATCAAGTGCGTACACACCCCGCCCACCCACGCCCACGCCACCTGCAAGGATGGTGTGCCAGTTCTTGTCGCTGAAGAACACGTCGCGCGTCACCGGCGTTGCGTCCACGGTAGGCCGGAACCGGAAATTGGTGACACTCGTGAGATTGCCGAGGTTGGCGTACACCGCACGCGGGACGAAGGCCCAATCTTCCTGGCCGGGATTGGTGCCGTAGTTGTACACCGTGCAAGTACCACTGACGTAGGTCGTGCAGGTCGGCGCCGGCGCGTTGAACGCATGCAGCATGCCGTCGTTGGCGCCGACGTACACGGTCCCGGCACGGGTGGCATAGTCGGACACGAAGGTGTCGTAGCTCTGGGCGCCGCTCGCGATTTCCGGCGATCCCGACGGCCAGGTGTCGTAGTAGTCGCTGCTCGGGTAGGACACATACACCGGTTGCGAGTGGATGATCGCTCCCAGCAGATGCTTGCGCTTGCGATAGGTTCCGTCAGCCTCGTGGGTCTTGTCGCCGGTGAGGTAAGCGATGCGGTTGGCCGGGGTATCGTTGGTACCGGTTGAAGAGGGCGTCATCAACTGAGCTTGCTCAACGGTATCCAGGGATGTGGCATTGCCCGCGGTGAAGGCAAGGCTGCTGAGGGTTCCACTGTTGTAAACATCGGTATAGATGTTTCGACTTGCAGGTGCCGTCGCATCCAGCACGCTGCCTGCATCCCACGCCGTGCCGCCAATGGTGCCATCCGTGTTCAATATCACCGCCTGGAACACGCCTGACCAATCCGCGCCGTGACCCACGTTGAAGCTGAGCGAGCCAACCGTGGCCACGCTGGCATTCACGGCAGCCGGCTCAGGAGTGGCCGCGCGTGCCGATATGCTGCTGAGAATTTCGCTCAACTGGTCAACCAGCTGTTGCGGATTGCCGGCGCTGAAGAATTGCCCGCGCCCCGCCAGCGCCGAATGCCAGGTGTCATCGATGTTCGCGGCAATACCGCTGCCCGAGCCATTGGGCGTAGGCCAGCCGGTGCTGCCGCTGGAGTTGGCAGTACCCATGCGCAAATTGCACGCATCCTGATCGGCCGCAACCGCGCTCTTGCAGTCGGTGTTCTCGGAGTAGTTGAGCTGTCCGATCACGCCGAGGCCGACCATGAAATCGGACATGTGCGGCCAGCTCGCGGGATCGTTGTTCGGATTGAAGTACTCCTCGGCCGGGAGGTTGTAATTGGGCGTGCCGTCCGGATTCGTTCCCACCGGGATCGGCAGCGTGACATTGCCGGCGCTGCCGAACAGCCCGGTGTAGGTATCCGGCAAGTACGGCTGCACATACCGCGCCGTGTTCGCGGAACCGTCGGGGTTCTTCAAGTACAAGTCAGGGCGCAAGTCGGTCGCCCAATAGTTGTACGTGATATCGGACAACGAGGCATAACCCGCGTCTCCACCATCGTGGACAGGCGCGTAAAGCGAGCTGACGCCCGCGGTGCCCGGATTCGGAACCGTCACACCATCGGGCAGTGCGCCGGCACTCGTGGGCAACGTGAGCGTGGAATACGCGGGGCCGTCGCTGTTGCCATTCCACAAACCATCCGTGAGCAGGAGCGAGAAGTTCTGGCGGCAATACAGTTCATTGCCGGGATTGCTGGCGGCGTCATAGGCGCCATTCTGCGGCGGCTGCCAGTACGGGTCGTGCAGGTCTCCAGCCGGTATGGTCGTATTGAGAGCACCGCCCCGCTCGAAAAAGTATCCCGCGCGGGCCAGGGCACTGCGTGTCGGCGTGCCGTTAAGCGCCGGCACCTGGAAAATCCAATTGAAGAAAGCGCTGCGGAAGCAGCCCGGCGGCGCCGTCGTGCTGGTGCCGGCAATCAGCGCAATATTGGGGCTGCTCGTGGTGCTGTTGGAAGCATCGCACCCGCTCGCATCCATCAGCGAACTGATGATCATCTTGGTTTGAAGGGTGAACGTGTCGGACGTGTAAAGGTTCTGCCAAGCTACCCGGATGATGCTGCCGTAACCGCCATTCGCGGTCTTGGCCGAAAGCGTTGGCGAACCGAACGCACGCGACAACGCGCTGCGTGCCATCTGGTTGCGCGTGCGGTAATACGCATACCAGTTGGCGAAGTTCTGGTATTGGCTGGCAGGAACCGGCACGGCTTCCCAGTTGCTCGCGTTGTAAAGGGTGTGCAAGCCGTCGCAATTCGCGGCGGTGCAACCCGTCCGGGTCGGATTGCCGTAGGTATCCACGGCGATGACGATCCCTTTCTTCAACCGGTAGTAGTAGGGACCATTCGCGGGATAGGTGACCGTGGTCCCGTCACTCAGGGTATGGGACAAACCATCCATGGGGCTCGTGCCGTTCCAGAAGGCCGACTGGCCTTCATGGCTGCCACTGCCCGTACCACACTGCCAGCGGTTGTCGGTCACACTTGTTTTGGTTCCCATGATGTTCGTGAGGGAGCCTGCATTCGGGTAATCCAGATCCGGGTTGTTGTTGTAGCCAACCGAACCCAGCGCAGCCGGACTCAAGGGGCGATTGACCGCTATGCCATCCACCCACACCGCGGTAAGCGAGCTGTCGGCATTGGGAAACGACGTACCGTCGGCATACGTTGGCGGGGTGTAGGTCACGTCCGGGTTGTAGTACACGCCGTTCATGGCCATGGCGCGGATGGGTTGGCTGGGATCCAGGTTGTCGGAATCGATCACGTTCGCGCACCGCCACGGCCCACCGCTGGTGCCTGAACCCTGGTTGCCGCCGGTGCCCCAATCCATGGTCTTGAAATACAACCCGCCAGCAGCTTTGGTCGTCCAGGGCGGCGCGTCACCCAATCGCGTCCAGTTCATCGATCCCGAATCGTCGAAGGTGATCGCAATGTTCGGCGGCACGGCCAGGGTTTGATCCACCGGCGCGGCGCTCAGCTCGGTGGTGCCGGATGGGACGATGGCTGCGGCGCGCACCGGTGGCAGCATCACGAAGGGTGCGGAGAGTCCGGCCACCAGCGACAGCGCCAGCACCATGGCGGCGGGTCGGGAGGCAAGGATGGTTTGGCGTTGCTGCTTGGTCATGGCGGGATCCCCCTGCGGGTTCCTGATCGTCAGTTGCTGGCTTGGGCGTCGAAGGTGCTCTGCGCCACGCGCACCACGCTCTGGTTGCCGCCGGTGGCGCGCGCGGTGATGCGGTAAATGTGGATGTTGATGTGGCCGGCACCGCCGTTGTTCGGCCCGGTGACGCCCGATTCATGCTGCGGACCGGCGCCCGGCGGCTTCACCAGGCCCATGTCCTCGATGATGTACTGCGGGTTCTGGGCGACATTCGGGCTGCCGGTGTTCACCGCGTTGGCCGCACCGGTGAAGCCGGTGCCCTGGGTGCCGGTGTAGGCAATGCCGGTGGGTAGCCACGCGTTGTTGCCGGTGCGGAACTGGGTGACCGTGCCCGTCGGTCCGTACAGGGCCGTCGCTTCCGGGTCGTACTTCACGCAGCCGGTGGTGGCGTTGATGTCGCCGGCGTCGCACATGAGGTAACCGCCGATCACCGAGGACGTACCCCAGATCTTCCACTCCGCGCCGCGCAGCGCGGTGTCCGCACTCATCTGCGCGAGCTGCGCGCTGCGGGTGGCCGCCACCATGCGCTGCTGCAGCAACGAACCGGACGATGCACCAATCGCCAGCAACGTCAGCAGGATCAGGAAGATCAACGCCACCAGCAGCACCGCGCCCTGTTGGCGGCGTTGCGGGAAGCGGGGTTGTGGGCAATGGGTGTTCATGGCGATTGACCAGACCTCATGGAAGCCATGTAGGAGCGGCGGCAGCCGCGACCACGGAGCCCTTGGCCACGGACGGCAGCTTCGTCGGGCCTTCCGGCCCTCCTACCCGCAGGAGCGGCGGCAGCCGCGACATCGCGCGCGCCGGCCCTGACCCGTGTCGCGCCTTCCGGCGCTCCTACAGGAAGGAAATGGATCGCGGACTGTCTGTGCGTGTGCATGGCGGCCGTCACGGATTGAAGTTGCGCAACGCAACCAGGGTGGTGAACTCGCGCCGGATCAGTTGCTGCGGAAAGCCCTGGTCGGCGCTCGGCTTGATCGTGTGCGCGGACGGCGCCGTCGGCGTGACCGCGCCGTCCGGCGAATAGACGTAGGCCAGCTCGTTCGGCGTCAGCGTGTACAGCGGCGTCTGCCCATCCATCAGGATGTGCACTTCGATCGTCTGCACCGCGCGCCACAGGCAGCCGGTACTCGGCATCCCGCCGGGCAGCGGCACGTCGGGCGGACACGCGAGGGGGCTGCCGCTGGCATCGGTGCCGGCATCCACCTGGGTGGCGGTGAGGTACTC
>JAFEDX010000067.1 GCA_018241365.1 Pseudomonadota bacterium | reverse complement strand
CTGGATCCCGGCCTTCGCCGGGATGACGGGTTGTGCGCCCGTCAGTTGCGGATCAGGTCGTCTTCCGTGGGCACCGAGTGCACCGGTACGCCGTATTTCAGGATCACCTGCAGGTCCTGTTCGACCGCCGAGAAGCGTTCCCAGGGGACGCCGTTCACGTCCACCTCGGAGGAGAACCCTTGGGCGTCGTCATCCTCGAAGCCCAGGTTGCACAGTTGCCCGCTGCGTTCCGGCTGCTGGCGGATGGAGAAATTCAACTGGCCGGTGCGCCACATGGCGTAGGTGCCGGTGACCACGGCCTGCGGCGGCTGGCCAAAGCGCTTGCTGTAGTCGTTGATCGAAGCGTCCAGGTCGGCAACGGCCAGGGCGATGTGGAAGCGTTTCATGGTGATGTCCTCGTTGGGTTTCGACGCTGCGCAGGTCTTCAACCGACCTTGCGCAGCGGTTCGGTCGTCTTGGATGCGTCGTGTTGCAACCACGACATGCGTGCGCGCAGCTGCGCGCCAACCTTCTCGATCGGGTGCTCGAGATCGGCCTGCTTGTAACGCTGGTAGTTCGGCAAGCCCGCCGCGTATTCGGCGGTCCAGTTCTTCGCGAAGGTACCGTCCTGGATTTCCTTGAGGACCTGTTGCATGCGCGCCTTCACGCCGGCGTCGATCACCCGCGGCCCGCTGACGAAATCGCCGTACTGCGCGGTTTCGGAGACGTATTGCAGCATCTTGGCGATACCGCCTTCGTAGAACAGGTCCACGATCAGCTTGAGTTCGTGGAACACCTCGTAATAGGCGATCTCGGGCTGGTAACCGGCTTCGACCAGGGTTTCGAAACCGGCTTGCACCAGCGCGCTGGCGCCGCCGCACAGCACGGCCTGCTCGCCGAACAGGTCGGTTTCGGTTTCTTCCTTGAAGTCGGTCTTGATCAACATCGCGCGGCCGCCGCCGATGCCTTCGGCATACGCCTTGGCGCGGGCTTCCGCATGGCCGCTGGCGTCCTGCGCGACGGCAAACAGGCAGGGCACGCCGCGACCGCGTTCGTATTCGCTGCGCACCAGCGCGCCCGGACCCTTCGGCGCCACCATCACCACGTCGACATCGGCGCGCGGCTTGATCTGGCCGAAATGGATGTTGAAGCCGTGCGCGAACAGCAGTGCCGCGCCGGGCTTCAGGTTGGGCTTGATCGCGTCCGCATACAGCTTGGGCTGCACCATGTCGGGCGTGAGCACGGCGACCAGGTCGGCACCGGTCACGGCCTCGGCAGGCTCCGCGACCTTGAAGCCTTCCTCCTGTGCGCGCTTCCACGACGGACCGCCATTGCGCACGCCAACCACGACATCGAGGCCGGAGTCCCGCAGGTTGAGGGCATGGGCACGGCCTTGGCTGCCGTAACCAAGTACGGCGATGCGGGCGTGGGCGAGGGTGTTGGACGAGATACTCATGCGGAGACTCCTTCGAGGGTTGCAATGCGTGGGCGAGCGGAACGGGGCTGGTCGAGTTGCGTGGTGGCGCCATCGGAAGCGGAGCCGACCAGGTATGCGAACTTGGCCAGCGCGCCGCGGGTGACTTTCGGTTTGGGCGGCTTCCAGCTGGCGCGACGGCTCTCCAGATCGGCCGTGGTGCGCAATTCACGATGGGCGGCGTCGATGACGACGTGGTCGCCGTCATGCAACAACGCGATCGGCCCGCCGCGCGCGGCTTCCGGGGCGATGTGGCCGACCATGAAACCGTGCGTGGCACCGCTGAAGCGGCCATCGGTGATCAGCGCGACGTCGTTGCCGAGCCCGCGCCCAATCAAGGCGGCGGTAACGCCCAGCATCTCGCGCATGCCGGGGCCGCCGGCCGGGCCTTCGTTGCGGATCACCACGACATCGCCGGCATGGATGCGATCGTGTTGCACGGCGTCGAAGGCGTCTTCCTCGCTTTCGAACACCCGTGCGGTACCTTCGAATTGACCGCCTTCGCGCGGAATCTTCAGCACGCAGCCATCCGGCGCGAGGTTCCCGTACAGGATCGAATACCCACCGCGCGGCTTGAACGGCGCCGTCACTGCATGCACCACGTCCTGTTTTTCCGCGCGCGGTGCGGCAGCGGCCTCACTGAACAGCGAACGGCCGGTGACGGTGGGCGTGTCGTCCAGCATGCCGGCCGCGATCAGTTCCTGCGCCACGCGCGCGACGCCGCCCGCACCGAACAATTCCACCGCGGTGTAGCGGCCGCCGGGCAACAGGTCGGCGATCACCGGCGTGTGCTTCGAGGCCGGCTCGAAATCCTCCAGCGACCATTCCACTCCGGCTTCGCGCGCGATCGCCAGCAGGTGCAGCACCGCATTGGTGGAACCGGCCGTCGCCGCGACCATGCGCGCGGCGTTGCGGAACGCGGTGCGCGTGAGCAATGCGGACGGACGGCGACCCGCCTTCAGGCATTCCATCACCAGTTCGCCGCAGCGATAGGCGGCCGCAGCCTTGGCCGGGTGCGTGGCCGGGATGTCGTTGAAGCCCATCGGCGACAGGCCCAGCGTGGTCAGCACCATCGCCATGGTGTTGGCGGTGAACTGGCCGCCGCAGGCGCCGGCGCCGCAGCAGGCATCGCACTCGACGCGCGTCAGTTCCGCATCGTCGATCTTGCCTGCGCCGTGCGCGCCGACCGCCTCGAATACCTGCTGGATGGTGATCGGATGGCCGTCGTGCGTGCCGTGCGCGATGGTGCCGCCGTACAAAGCGACCGCCGGAATATCCAGGCGCGCCACCGCCATCGCCGCGGCCGGGATGGTCTTGTCGCAACCGCACAACACCACCATCGCATCGAGACAATGTCCCTCGACTGCCGCCTCGATCGAATCGGTGATGATCTCGCGGCTGACCAGCGAATAACGCATGCCCGAGGTGCCCATCGCGATGCCGTCGGTGACCGCGATGGTGTTGAACTCGATCGGAGTGCCGCCGGCGACGCGGATGCCGGCCGCAACCTGTTCGGCCAGATCGCGATGATTGAGGTTGCACGGACTGACGTCCGACCAGGTGTGCACCACCGCGACCAACGGCTTGGCAATGGCGTCGCCATCGAGTCCGGTGGCGCGCAGCATCGCGCGCGCGGGGGCGCGGTCGGGACCGCTTTTGATCAGGTCACTGCGCATGGCGGATTCCGAAGCAAATGAAAAGTGCCTTCCCCGCACGTTCGATGGCGGCGTCTCGCGCAGTACGAGGAACACCCGGAGAGTGGTTGGCGTTCATCGCACTCGCCGCCATGCACTGCGCGCGGGGAAGGGCAAGGGCGGCGCAGGCGTGGGTGCCCGGGCCATGGAGGGTGGCGTTCAACCGCAGCATGAATTCACCGGTTCGGCGTACATGGCGTCGGCGCTGACGCGGCCGGCGAACGCGCTGAGCACCGCATCGCACACTTTCGCGGTGCCGGCCTTGCCACCGAGGTCGCAGGTGCGCGGGCCGTCGCGCAACACGCGCTCGACCGCGGCTTCCACGTGCGCGGCTTCTTCGGCAAGGCCCAGCGAGTGGCGCAGCAACAACGCAGCGGACAGAATCGCGCCGATCGGATTGGCAACGCCCTGGCCCGCGATGTCGGGGGCCGATCCGTGAATGGGTTCGTACAAACCGCGCGTGCCGTCGCCAAGCGAAGCCGACGGCAGCAAGCCGAGCGAACCCGCCAGCGCGGCAGCCTCGTCGGTGAGGATGTCGCCGAACAGGTTTTCCGTGACCACCACGTCGTAGCTGTCCGGACGGGTCAACAGCAGCATCGCCATCGAATCGACCAGCTGGTGTTCCAGCTTCACGTCGGGATAGTCGGCAGCAATGCGGGTGACGGTGCTGCGCCACAGCCGCGAGGTTTCCAGCACGTTGGCCTTGTCGACCGAGGTCAGGTGCCTGCGCCGACCCTGCGCCAGTTCGAACGCACGCCGCGTCACGCGTTCGACTTCGGCCACCGTGTACTTGCACTCGTCGGCGGCGGTGTCCGCCGTGCGGGTCTTGGCGCCGAAATAGGCGCCGCCGGTGAGTTCGCGTACGAACAGCACGTCCACGCCCTGCAATTTTTCGTTCTTCAGCGGCGACAGCTGCGCCAGCGCCAGATGCACGGTCAGCGGACGCAGGTTGGCGTACACGCCCAGCGCGGCGCGCAGGCCCAGCAGGCCTTGTTCCGGTCGCACCTTCGCATTCGGGTCCGACCATTTCGGCCCACCCACCGCGCCCAGCAGCACCGCGTCGGCCTTTTTGCACGCGGCCAGCGTCACGGCCGGCAACGGTTCGCCGGTGGCGTCGATCGCGCAGCCGCCGAGCAGGTGTTCCTCGAAGGTGAATTCATGCTGGCAATGTCCGGCCACGGCCCTCAGCACCGTGACTGCCGCAGCCGTGACCTCGGGACCGACGCCATCGCCGGGCAGGGTGACGATGTGTGCCTTCATGCGGCCTTCCCCATGCGTTGTTCGTACGCGGCGATCGCATCGCCGTGCTGCTGCAGGAAGCCGAGCTGATCCACGCCCTCCAGCAGGCAGTGGCGTGCGAAGGGTTCCAGCTCGAAGCGGACCGAACCGGCGCCGGGGCGCACGATCGTCTGTTCGCGCACATCCACGGTCAGCTCGATACCGGGATGGTCGAGCAGCCAGCGGTGCTCGGCTTCGCCAACGACGATCGCAAGCAGGCCGTTCTTCAGCGAATTGCTGCGGAAGATGTCGGCGATCTCGCTGCACAGCACCGCCTGGATGCCGTAGTCCAGCAGCGCCCACGGCGCATGTTCACGCGAGGAGCCGCAGCCGAAGTTGCGCCCGGCCACCAGGATTGCGCAGCCCTGCGCTCCCGGCGCGTTCAGCGGAAAGGCCGGGTTGTCGCTGCCGTCGGCCTGGTGGCGCCAGTCGTTGAAGCAGACCTTGCCGAGACCCTCACGCGTGGTGGTAGTAAGGAAGCGTGCCGGGATGATGCGGTCGGTGTCGATGTTCTCGTCGCGCAGCACGGCGGTGCGCGAGCGGACCTGTGTGACGGGGTTCATGCGGCCTGCTCCTCGGCGACGTCGGCCTTGAGGTATTCACGCGGATCGGCGACGTGGCCGGCGACGGCGCTGGCCGCGGCGGTGGCGGGACTTGCCAGCACCGTGCGCGCGCCCTTGCCCTGGCGACCCTCGAAGTTGCGGTTGGACGTCGAGACGACCAGCTGGCCGGGTTTGGCCATGTCGCCGTTCATCGCGATGCACATCGAGCAGCCGGGCAGGCGCCATTCGGCGCCGGCGGAGCGGAACACTTCGTGCAGGCCTTCGGCTTCGGCAGCGCGGCGCACCGCTTCGGAACCCGGCACCACCAGCATGCGCACGTTCTTCGCGACACGCCGGCCGCGCAGCACGCGTGCCGCTTCGCGCAGATCGGGCAAACGTCCGTTGGTGCAACTGCCGACGAACACCACGTCCACCGGCGTGCCCTGCATAGGCTTGCCGGCGACGGCGTGCATGTAGTCCAGCGCACGCTGGTCGAGCGCGTCGTGCGCGGCCGGAACCGGTGCGTCCAGCGCGATCGCCATGCCCGGATGGGTGCCGTAGGTGACGGTCGGTTTCACCTTGCGCGCATCGATGCGGACCTCACGGTCGTAGTGCGCGCCGGCATCGGTTTTGAGCGCGCTCCACTGCGCGACGGCCGCATCCCACGCGGTGCCTTGCGGCACGCGCGGACGTCCCTTCAGCCACGCGAAGGTGGTGGCGTCCGGTGCGATCAGGCCCGCACGTGCGCCGGCCTCGATCGACATGTTGCACACCGTCATGCGCGCTTCCATCGACAAGGCTTCGATGGCCGAGCCGCAGTACTCGATGACGTGGCCGGTGCCGCCGTTGACGCCGATCTCGCCGATCACGTGCAGGATCAAATCTTTCGCGCCCACGCCCGGCGGCAGCTCGCCGTCCACGTGGATCGCCAGCGTCTTCGGCCGGCGTTGCAGCAGGCACTGCGTCGCCAGCACATGGCCGACTTCGGTGGTGCCGATGCCGAAAGCCAATGCGCCAAATGCACCGTGCGTCGAGGTGTGGCTGTCACCGCAGACGATGGTCATGCCGGGCTGGGTCGCACCCAGTTCCGGACCGATCACGTGCACGACGCCGCGCTGGTCGCTGTCCCAGCCGTGCAGCTCGATCCCGAAGTCGTGGCAATTCGCCCCCAGCCGCGTCACCTGCGCCTTGGCCTCGGGCGTGACGTAGGGGCGCTCGCCATTGGCCGCGGGCGGCAAGGTCGGGATGGAATGGTCCAGCGTTGCCAACGTGCGCTCGGGACGGCGCACCTTCAGGCCACGCGCGCGCAGTTCGCTGAAAGCCTGCGGCGAGGTGACTTCATGCACCAGGTGCAGGTCGACGTACAGGATTGCAGGCGTGTCGATGGTTTCGTCGGCGACGACGTGGGCATCCCAGATTTTTTCAAACAAGGTGCGCGGCGCGTTCATGCGGCGACTCCGGCAGCCGCGGTTTTCGCCGTGCGCGCGCTTGCGGCGCGTCCACGCGCCAGCGTCTCCAGGTCGTCGTCCACGATTTCGCGCTTGCGGTCGGCCAGCGCCTTGAAGCGCGCGAAGATGTCGTCCAGCGCGGTTTCGTCGGGCGTGTGACCCAGCGCGGCAAGACGCGCGCGCAGCGCCGCACGGCCGGAATGCTTGCCCAGCACCAGTTGCGTGGCGCCAAAGCCGACGTCCTCGGGTCGCATGATTTCGTAGGTGCCGCGGTGCTTCAGCATGCCGTGCTGGTGGATACCCGATTCGTGCGCGAAAGCGTTGGCGCCAACCACCGCCTTGTTCCTTGGCACCGCATGACCGGTGAGCTCGGCCAGCAGGCGCGAGGACGGATACAGTTTGCACGTGTCGATGCGCGTATCCACGCCAAAATATTCGGCGCGCACTTTCAGTGCCATCA
>JAFEDX010000066.1 GCA_018241365.1 Pseudomonadota bacterium | reverse complement strand
GCGGCGGTCGGACCATGGAACAGTTCCAGCACGTGGCCCTTCGGATCGCCTGCCAACGGGCGCAGCGGCGTGTCGAACGTCAGCGCCTCGGCGCAGATCGCGGGCAACGCCTCGGCCAACACATCGCCTTCGAAAAACGGCGCGAGCAGCGTTGCCGCAGTGTCAGCAAGCGTACCGTGTGGATCGAACGCCGTCGTGTCGATGCGCGGAAAGTGTTCCGGCACGTACAAGCCGCCGTCCGGCGCAAGGCCCGCCGCGATTGCCTCGCCAATGCCGACGGCCGGGCTGTGGCCACGGGTGCTGGGATAGCGCAATGCGGTCATGCGCTGCCCTCGGCAGACTCGAGCAACGCGGCGGCGGGCCCATCGATGGGCGAGACGAAAGCGTCGCTGTCCAACCCCGCTTCGGCGAACGCGGCACGCATCGCGGTGGCGGCGGCTTCTGCATCGGATCGATGTTCGTACCAGCCAAACACGCTGGGTCCGCCGCCCGAGATGCTGGCGCCGAGCGCGCGATGATCGAGCGCGGCCTGCTTGACGCGCGCGAAGTTCGGCACCAGCGCCGCGCGCCGAGGTTCCACCAGCACATCCTGCAATCCTTCGCGCACCAGTGCGGCATCACCCCGATAGCACCCGGCCAACAGCAGTGCGAGGTTGGCGCTCTGCGCGACGAATTCGCCCAGCGCGTAATCACCCGCCAGCGCCGCGCGCGCCTTGCGGGTCTCCAGCACGAAGTGCGGGTGCACCAGCGCGCAATGCCAGCCGCGCGGGATCGGGATGCGCACCAGCCGGGCGTGCGTCGCCAGCACCAACCCGCCCAGCAGCATCGGGCCCAGGTTGTCGCCGTGGCGGCCACCGCTGGCCACGGCTTCGCCCTCGAGCGCGAATGCGTACAGCGCTTCGCGCGGCAACGGCTGGTCGAGCAAGGCGTTCGCCGCCACCAGCGCCGCAACACTCGACGCCGCCGAACCGCCCATGCCGGAACCCAGCGCGATGCCCTTGTGCAGCACCAGTTCGAAACCATGCTCCAAGTCAAGCGCGGCGCGCATCGCCAGCAGCGCGGTGCCCGCCGTGTTGCGTGCGGGATCGCGCGGCAGGTCGGTGACCGCGCCCTCGATGGCCGCGATCCGCACCCGCGGTGCGTCGATCCTGCGCACCTCCGCGCGATCATCCGCACCGGCCACGCTGTGGCCGAGTATGTCGAAGCCGACGCCGACGTTGCCGACGCTGGCCGGTGCGAACGCGCGTGCGACGCGCAGGACCGGCGCCACGCGGGCGGGCCCGGTAATGTCCGCACTCATGCTTGCGCGCCCAGGGATTCGGCAATCCGCAACACGTCGGCGAATACGCCGGCTGCCGTGACTTCGGGGCCGGCGCCAGGGCCCTGCACCAGCATCGGATTGTCCCGATAGCGGCGGGTGCGGAACTGCACCACGTTGTCGGTGAGCCGCGTGTGCGCAAACGCGTGCTCGCGCGGCAGCACCGCGAGGCGCACGCTGGCACGGCCATCGCGTCCCAGCCGGCCCACGTGACGCAGCACACCGCCGCCGGCCCGGGCTTCGGCCAGTTTCGCGGCCATGGGCGCATCCAGTTCATCCATGCGGCGCATGAAATCCTCCAGCGACAACGCCGCCAGGGCAGGCGGCACCAGGCTTTCCACTGCCACATCCTCCAGCGACAACGGCAGGCCCGCTTCGCGCGCCAGGATCACCAGCTTGCGCGCGACGTCCATCCCGGACAAGTCCGAGCGCGGGTCGGGCTCGGTATAACCCAGCGCATGCGCTTCGCGCAGCAATGCCGAGAACGGCTGGCTGCCGTCGTGCCGGTTGCACAACCAGGCCAGCGTGCCGGAGAACATGCCTTCGACATCCAGCAATTCATCGCCGGTGTCCACGAAGTCACGCAGGGTCTGCACCACCGGCAGCCCTGCGCACACGGTAGCTTCGCAGCGGAACCACGCGTTGCCACCCGCGCAGGCCATGCGGATCGCCTGCCAGCGCTTGAGCGGACCGCTGCCCGCCAGCTTGTTCGGCGTGGCCACGTGGATGCCGGCATTCAACCAGTCCGCGTACCGGTCGGCCACCTCATCGCTGGCGCTGCAATCCACCAGCAGCGCATGGCGACCATCCTCGCCGCGCAGGTGCGCCGCGAATTCGTCGAGGTCGTTGGGGCGCCATGTTTGCGCTCGCGCGTGACGCGCGTTGAGTTCCGGATCATCGCTGTCCAGCCACATTTGCCGGCTGGCAACCACGCCACGCAGATCCAGCACCAGGCCAAGATCGCGCCGTAACCGCGGTTGCGAGGCACGCAGTTGTTCCAGCAGGGCGCTGCCGACCCGGCCTGGGCCGATGACGCCCACCGCCAGCACGCGCCGGCGCATGGTCCGCGCAGGCGGCGCCAATACGGCGGAGGGTTGCAACAGGGATTCGGCAACGGGTGGAACGCAGCTGTTCACGGTGACCTCCTTTGGAGGCCCCGTCCCGCTCGGCAGTGTCGGATTGCACCGGCCCGCCTCGTCGAGGGCGGGACCGTTGCGTGCAAGGGTTACTCGCGCACGAACTCCCACCCGCGACTGGTAGTAGTCGTGGTGGTCGTGGTAATGGACGAGGTGATGCCGGTCACGGACAGCAACACGCTCCGGATGCCAACCGGAGTGGCAAACATGCGTGCTGGCGCGAATACGGGCGACATGGAAGCGAAGATAGGTGGCGCGGCGTCAGCCTGTCAACAGAAAATTCGAGACGCAGCACTCAGAATCGAATCACGCGCATACGGACGTCGAGACGTCCATGCCCCCGCGCCTTGTTCAATGCCGTGCGGCAAAAGCTGGAGAATCCACGTCGACATTGCCGCCTGACAGCACGACTCCCACCCGCTTGCCGGCGAAGCGCTCGCGGACCTTCAGCAGCGCAGCCAGTACCACGGCCGAGGAAGGCTCGATGGTCTGTTTCAGTTCGGACCACAGCAGGCGCATCGCAGCGAGCGTGGCGGCATCCTCGACGGCGATGACCTCGACGCGCAGTTCCCGCAGCAACGCAAGGTTCGGGACGCCGATGGTCGCGCGCAGTCCGTCGCAAATCGTGTCCGGAACCGTGTCAGTGACGCGCTGGCCGCGCTGCAATGACTGCAGGGCATCGTCGGCACCCGCGGGTTCCGCACCGAATATCCCGACCGCGGGCGCCAACGCCCGCAGTGCGATCGCGCAACCGGAAATCAGCCCGCCACCACCAACCGGCGTGATCACCACATTGAGGTCGGGCACCTGCTGCAACAGTTCCGGAATGATCGTGCCTTGTCCCGCCATGACCCGCGCGTCGGCATAGGGATGCACCAGCGTGGCACCGGTTTCGCGCTGGACCCGTGCACAGGTTTCCTCACGCGCGGCCTGCGTCGGCGCGCAGCGATGGATGGTGCCGCCCGCACGCTCGATGTTCACCAGCTTGGCTGCAACGGCGCCTTCTGGTACCACGATGTGCGCGGGAATTCCGCGCGTCCGCGCAGCCAGCGCCAGCGCCGCGCCGTGGTTGCCGGACGAATGCGTGACCACGCCACGCCGTGCATCGTCCTCCGCCAGCGCCCACACGGCATTGCAGGCGCCGCGGAACTTGAAGGCCCCGCCGCGTTGCAGGTGTTCGCATTTGAAATACATGCTCGCGCCAGCCAATTCATCGAGCGCCTCGCTGCACATCACGGGCGTGACCCGCGCGTACGGCGCAATGCGGGCCGCCGCGGCACGGATATCGGCAAGCACGGGATTCGTGAAGCGGGTCATGCAATCACTCCGATGCAACCCAACAGGGGCCACATTCTCGCACCGGCGGTTCAGGCACGGTTGCTAAAATGCGTCAATGGATACGTCCGCCCCCAACACCGAGCCCACCCCCGACTCCACCGTTCGCCTGGCCGATTACCGTCCGCCTGCCTGGCGCGTCACGGAAATCGAACTCAGGTTCGACCTCGGCATACACGCAACCCTCGTCCACTCGAAGCTCACGCTCGCGCGCGACCGCGACGAGCCCTTGCGGCTCGACGGCGAAGACCTCGCGCTGATCGAAGCCCGCCTGGATGGCCATTCGCTGGCAGACGGGGAATACACGCTCGACGACGCCGGAATCACCATTCCCGATGCACGCGACGGCAGCGTGCTGGAACTCGACGTGCGCATCGATCCGGCACGCAACAGCCAACTCTCGGGCCTGTACCTGTCCGGTTCGCGCGACCACGGCTTCCTGCTGACCCAGTGCGAGGCGCAGGGGTTCCGGCGCATCACCTTCTTCCCCGATCGTCCTGACGTGTTGGCGCGCTACGACGTCACGCTGCGCGCGCCAAAGGATCGCTTCCCGGTCCTGCTGGCAGGCGGCGAACAGGTCGAAGCCGGCGAGTTCGCCGATGGCCGCCACTACGCACGCTTCGTCGATCCGCATCCGAAACCGAGTTACCTGTTCGCACTGGTCGCCGGCCATCTCGAAAAAATCGAACGCGCGTACCGCACCGCCGACGGCCACGACGTGATGTTGCGCCTGTGGGCCGAGGCCGATGCGATCGATCGCTGCCACTACGCGATGGATGCACTGGAACGCGCGATGCGCTGGGACGAGCGCGCCTATGGCCGCAACTACGACCTGCCGGTGTTCAACGTGGTCGCGACCCATGATTTCAACATGGGCGCGATGGAGAACAAGGGCCTCAACATCTTCAACTCGAAGTACCTGCTGGCTGATCCCGACACCACCACCGACGACGAATACCGCCACATCGAGGCGGTGATTGGCCACGAGTACTTCCACAACTGGAGCGGCAACCGCGTCACCTGCCGCGACTGGTTCCAGTTGTCGTTGAAGGAAGGCTTCACGGTGTTCCGCGAGCACTCGTTCTGCGAGGCGATGCACTCGCCCTCGCTGAAGCGCATCGAAGACGTGGCGATGTTGCGCCGCGTGCAGTTTGCCGAGGATGCCGGTCCGCTCGCGCACCCGGTGCGCCCGGCCGAATACCAGGCCATCGACAATTTCTACACCGCGACCGTGTACGAGAAGGGCGCCGAGTTGATCCGCATGCTCGCGGGACGCCTCGGCACGGACGGCTTCCGCCGCGGCACCGACCTGTACTTCTCGCGCTTCGATGGCCAGGCGGTCACCATCGACGACCTGCTGGCGGTGCTGGGCGAAGCCAATGGCGTGGATTTGTCGCCCTACCTGAAGTGGTACGCGCAGGCCGGGACGCCGGAAGTCACGGCGCATGGCGAATACGACGAGGCTTCGCAACGTTACACGCTGGCCCTCGAGCAACACACGCCCGCGACGCCCGGCCAGTCGCACAAGCAGCCTGTGCCGATCCCCGTGAACGTCGCGCTGTTGGCCGCCGACGGCACGCGGATCGCATTGCAACTCGAAGGCGACGCCACGCCCGGCGGAAGCGAACGGGTCGTGGAACTCACGCAGGCCGAGCAACGCTTCGTGTTCACCCGCGTGCCATCGACTCCGACGCCTTCGCTGCTGCGTGGGTTTTCGGCACCGGTCCACATGGCGTTCGATTACACGCCCGCGCAACTTGCGCTGCTGTTGCAGCGCGAAACCGAGGGCTTCGATCGCTGGAATGCCGCGCAACAGCTCGCCGCGCGTGCGTTCGACGAACAATTCGCCGGTAACCACGAACGCGCTGCCGGCAATGCCTGGCTGGATGCACTGGCGCAACTCTTTGCGGCGCGTGCGGACATCGATCCGGCGTTGCTGGCCGACCTGTTGACCCCGCCCCCTGCGCTCGAGCTCGGCACGCGTCACGCGCCGTTCGATCCCGATGCCGTGCAGAGGGCGCGTGAACCGCTGGAACGCGCACTGGCGCAGCGACTCGGCGATACGCTGGCCACGGCCTACCAGGAATTGCACCAAAGCGAATCCGGCGATCCCGGTCCAGCCGCCGCGGCAAGCCGCCGCCTCAAGGGGCGCGTGCTCGCACTGCTCATGCGACACGACCTCAAGACCGGCTCCGCGCTCGCGTTGGCGCAGTTTGAAACCGCCCGCGGCATGACCGATCGCCTGTCGGCACTCAGCGCGCTGGTACGCTCCGGCGCCGCGCAGGCCGCGGACGCCTTGCGCGGCTATCGCGAACGCTTCGCTGGCGATGCGTTGACCCTCGACAAATGGTTCACGCTCCAAGCGACCCAACCGGAACACGCCGCGCTGGAACGCGTGCAGGCACTCACCGCCGATCCGGCCTTCACGCTAGCCAATCCCAACCGCGTGCACGCCTTGATCGGGGCGTTCACGCGCGCCAATCCGGTGGCGTTCCATCGACCGGACGGCGTTGGACATCGCTGGTTCGCCGGCAAGCTGTCGGAAATCGATGCGCGCAATCCGCAACTCGCGGCGCGGCTGGCCAAGGCGTTCGAGGACTGGCCGCGGCTGGAACCGCGACGCCGCGCGTCCGCCGAATCCAGCCTGCGCGGCATGCTGGCACGTGGCGGCCACTCGCCGGACCTCGGTGAAATCCTGGTCCGGATGCTGGCCGCCGGAGATGCCGCTGGCTGAACGCAGCACGGTCGTAACGGTCACGCAACGACAATAGGCGTACCATCGAGTACAGGAATACTGGTCTCGGAGGTGCGCCATGCGAAATCCGGATCGACTTGGCCTTTTGGGCACGATCACGCGTCTTGGCTTGCTGGGTGCCGGAGTGATGTTGCTGGCAGGCTGCGCCACCGGCTACAGCTTCGTGCAGCCGGACATGACTGGCAGTGGCGGTTACTACACCGGCGACAACCCGTACACCAGCCAAGGCTATTACGACTACTACGGAACGGGTCCGTATTACCCCGGCACCAGCGGCTGGGGCTACTACAACGGCACATGGCCGTATTCGAATCCGTATGGATGGTACGGCGGCTACGGATACGGCTCGTCCTGGACCTTCGGGTTCGGCGTTTCGAACGTGTGGGGCTTTCCGGGCTACTGGGGCCCCTGGTATTCATCGAACTGGGGCTGCGGCGGCTGGTACGGCTGCGGCGGTTGGCGCCACCACCGCCATCATAACCACCA
>JAFEDX010000065.1 GCA_018241365.1 Pseudomonadota bacterium | reverse complement strand
CGGGCGCAAACCAAGCCCCCGTCCCTCCGCGAGGAGCCTGTCCTGGTTCCTTCTCCCTTTGGGAGAAGGTGGCCCGAAGGGCCGGATGAGGGTTCGGCGTCACGCAGTATCCGACACAACGCGTATCCGTACCCTCACCCCTGCCCCTCTCCCGATGGGAGAGGGGTTCAACACCGGCGGTGAAGTCCCGACTCTACGCGGGTTGCCGGCTTTCAGGCGCCTGCGAATCCTTCGCCGCCGCCAGCCGCGCTTCGGCGGCGGCGACCATCGCCTGCCAGCGCGGATCGCCGTGCAGTGCGACGAGATCCGGATCGGCCTTGACGTAGGGCAGGAAGCTGTCCGCAACGGTCTCGAGCAAAGGCCCGAGCAAGTTCAGCGCGGCATCCTTGTCCTGCAACCGCAAGACCAGCATGCACGCGAAGTTGTAGCGCATGTTGCGGTTGCCTGAATCCATCAGCAGCGCCCGTTCCATGCGCGTCTTGGCGCGTTCGGTCTCGCCCAGCGCGGCCAGCGCATCCACGCTGTAGCCAATCACTCCGGCGTTGTTGCGATCATGCGCGAGAATCAGGTCGGAGCGTCGCAGGGTCAATTCCGCGGCGCGGCGCGTGCCCGCGGCATCACCCACCGCGGTGTAGCAACTGATCAACATCGCCGCTGAATTGATGTCCGTCTCCATCAACGCCACGGCCCTTTCATAAAAACGGATCGCATCGTCGAGTTTTTGCAACTGGTAATTGAGCCGTGCGCACGAACGGTTGACTTCGTAGGATTCGGGATCCAGCTTCAACGCAATGGCGGCTTCGGTGGCCGCGCCTGCAAGGTCATCATCCTGCTGCAGGAGTTGCGCCTTGACCGCGTGGGCCTCGGCGAGATCCGGATTCAGCGCCAACGCCCGTCCAATCGCCGCCAACCCTTCGCTCGACTGCCCGCCCTGCGCCTCGCGCAGCTGTCGATGCCCGGCCGCCATCAGGGCCCAGGCCTCGACATAGTTGGGGTCGATCTCGGTGGCCCGCCGGCAGATTTGCACGACGGCTTGCGCCGTGCGCTGGTCGCCTTCGGGGCTGGTGGCGTAAACCTCGCGGGCCATGAGGTACAGATCGTGGGCAGCCGCATTGTCGGTGCCGCGCTTGCGGATCGCCTTCTTCTCCTCCGGCAGCAAGCGCAATTTCAGGGCGCCGGCGATGGCCTGCGAGATCTCGTCCTGGATCGCGAAGATGTCCGTGTCCTCGCGGTCGTAACGCTCCGCCCACAAATGGTCGTCGGTTTCGCCCTCGATCAGCTGCGCGCTGACGCGCACGCGGCCGCCGGCCTTGCGCACGCTGCCTTCGAGCACGTGCGTGACGTTGAGGTCGCTCGCGAGTTTCGAAATGTCGACGTTCTCGCCCTTGTGGCGGAACGCGGTGTTTCGCGAAACGACCCTGAGCGCCGACACCTTGCTGAGGTCGGTGATGATGTCCTCGGTGATGCCGTCGCTGAAATATTCCTGGTCCGGGTCGCCGCTCATGTTCGCGAACGGCAGCACGCAGATGGAAAAACGTGGCGCCTGCCTCGCCGCCTCCGCGGTGGTTTTCGTCGCGCCCGCCTTGCCGGCAACCGCCGCGGGACCCGCGGCATGCGCGATCATCGTGCCCAGGGCCTGCAGGCAAGCCTGCGCGGAGGCACTCGCCGGGTTTTCGCCCCAGTCGTCGAGGTCGGTGGTGTGCAGGGCACGCACGTCGATCGGCAGGCGCGCCTGGTCGAACCTCACGGGAACGAGGATGCCGCGCTCGGCGGCATCGCGCGCTTCGCCACGCACCCAGCGCGAGGTGACCGAAGCCGGTGTCCAGACGACCAACACAGTCTTCGCGGCCTGCAACTCGACGTCGATCTCGTCGTCGAACTCCTTGCCGGGCGAAATCTCGGGATCCCACCACACCGACCAGCCTTTGGCCTCGATCGCCTTGACCAGCGGCGCGACGCGGGCCTTGTCGGCGCGGGCGTAGGAGATGAAGACGTCGGCCATGCCGATCAGCCTCCCGAACCCGTGGCAGTGGCCGCAGTCGCCGAATCCTTCGCCGCACCGAGACGCGCTTCGGCGGCGGCGACCAGCGCGAGGTAGCGCGGGTCGTCGCGCAGGGAATCGAAATCCGGATCAGCCTGCAGGTAACGCAGAAGGTCGCCGGTGATCCGCGGGAACACGGGCCCGAGCATGTCCAGTGCCGCATCGTTGTCGTGCTGGTACACGCACAGCCCGCAGGCGAAGTTGTAACGCATGCCGAAGTTGTCGGGGTCGATCAAAAGCGCGCGGTTCATGCGCGCCGTGGCGCGCTCCATGTCCCCCGCCGCAATGAGGGAGTTGGCGCTGGATGCAATAACTCCCACATTGTTCTGGTCGTGCACCAGCACCGCATCCGCGCGTTGCACCGCCATTGCGGCCGCACGCAGTCGGCCGGCGTTATCCCCCAGCGCACGGTACGAACTGACGAGCATCATCGCCGAATTGACGTCCGAGTCCATCAGGCCTACAGCCTTCTCGTAATAGGTGACCGCATCCTTGAACCGATGCTGCAGGTACGCGATCCTGCCGGCTGTGCGATGGGCTTCGTAGGATTCCGGATCGAGCTTCAGCGCCGTCGCGGCTTCGGCCACCGCCGCGTCCATCTTGCCGCGCGTGCGCAGGATGTCCGCCTTGACCGCGTGCGCATCGGCAAGATTGGGGTCGATCGCGAGGGCCCGTTCGGCAGCCGTCATGCCGTCTTCCGGTTGCGCAACGAACTGGTTCAGGCTGCGCTGGGCCCACGCCAACAGCGCCCACGCTTGCGCGTAGTGCGGGTCGATTTCGGTGGCACGCTGGCAGGCGCGGATGATGGCTTGGGAAGCGCGTTCGTCTTCCTGGGTCGTCACGTAGATCTGGCGCGCCATCAAATAGAGGTCGTGGGCCTCGACGCTTTCGGTGCCACGGCGGCGGATCGCGCGGCGCTCCTCCGGCAGCAACTGCAGGCGCAACGCCTTGACGATCGCGTGCGAGATTTCGTCCTGCAGCGCGAAGATGTCGTCGGTGTCGCGATCGAAACGCTCGGCCCACACCTGCCGGTCGTTGGCCGCGTCGGTCAACTGCGCGGTGATGCGCACGCGCCCGCCCGCGCGGCGCACGCTGCCTTCCAGCACGTGGGTGACCTTGAGCTTGCGCGCGATCGCCGACGCGTCCATCTGCTTGCCCTTGTAGGCAAACGCCGTGTTGCGCGAAACCACTTCCAGCGCCGACACCTTGTTGAGGTCGGTGATGACGTCCTCGCTGATGCCATCGCTGAAATATTCCTGCTCGGGATCGCCGCTCATGTTGAGGAACGGCAACACACAGACCGAGTAGTGCGGGGCCCCCTGTTGCGCCGGCGCCGCCGCGTGCGTCTTCGCCTCGGCCGCCTGCGCAGCGCTGGCGTGCGCGATCATCGCGGCCAGCGCGTGCAGGCACGTCTGCGCCGGCGCGCTGGCGGGATCCTCGTCCCAGTCGTCGAGGTCGGTGGTGTGGATCGCGCGCACGTCGATCGGCAGCCGCGCCTGTTCGAACCGCACCGGCACCAGCACGCCGCGGTCAGCCGCATCGCGGGCTTCGCCGCGCACCCATCGCGACACGACGGATGTCGGCGTCCACACCACCACGACCGCCTTCGCCGACATCAGCTCGGCGTCGATCTGGTCGTCGAATTCCTGGCCCGGGCTCATTTCCGGATCCCACCACACCGACCAGCCCTTGGCCTCGATGGCTTTCACCAGCGGCGCGACGCGAGCCTTGTCGGCGCGGGCGTAGGAGATGAAAACGTCAGCCATGCTGATCCGCTCCAGCAGTGGCCGACGCAACGCCGGCCGTGTTCGTTTTGGCTTCCGCAGCGAGGCGCGCTTCGGCGGCGGCCAGCATGGCCACGTAGCGTGGATCGGCACGCACCAGGTCGAGATCGGGATCGGCACGCATGAATGGCAGGAACGCATCGGTGACAGTCTCGAACAACGGCGCCAGCATCCGCAACGCCGCTTCCTTGTCATCCAGGTGCACGCTCAGCGCGCAGGCGAAGTTGTAACGCATGTTGAAGTTGTCCGGGTCGATCAGCAGCGCGTGGTCCATGCGCGCCTTGGCGCGTTCGGATTCGCCCAGCGCCGCCAAGGCATACGCGCTGTACAGGAGCACGCCGGAATTGTTCTGGTCGCGCGCGAGGATCGCATCCGAGCGCTTGACGCCCAGTTCCGCTGCGCGCCGCACGCCGGCCGGGTCCTTCAGCACCGTGTACGCACTGATCAGCATGGACACCGAGTTGATGTCCGATTCAATCTGCGCCGCGGCCTTTTCATAAAATCGGGCCGCGTTCTCGAACTGGTGCCGCAAGTAGTTGAGCCGCCCGGCCGCGCGGTTGACCTCGTAGGAATCCGGGTCGAGCTTCAGCGCGGTGGCCACCTCGGCTTCGGCGGCGTCCGCGTCGCCGTTCGCCTGCAGCAACGCCGCCTTGACGGCGTAGGCCTCGGCGAGTTTCGGATTCAATTCCAGCGCGCGATCGACTGCCTGCATCGCTTTCGCGGTGCCGCCGCCTTCGGCCTCGTCCAGCGCGCGGTAACCCACCGCCATAAGGGCCCACGCCTGGGCATAGCGCGGGTCGATCTCGGTGACGCGCGTGCACAGGCGAACGATGGTGTGTGCGTTGCGTGCGTCGGTTTCCTGGCTGGACACGTACGCCTGCCGCGCCATCAAATACAGGTTGTAGGCATCGATGTTCTCGGTGCCGCGATGCTGGATCGCGCGCTTCTCGCCCGGCAGCAGCTTCAACTTCAGGGCCTTGACGATCGCCTGCGACAGTTCGTCCTGGATCGCGAAAATGTCGCTGGCATCGCGATCGTAGCGTTCGGCCCAGACATGCCCGTTGGTCGCACCGTCGATCAATTGCGCGTTGACGCGGATACGCCCACCCGCCTTGCGCACGCTGCCCTCCAGCACATGCGTCACCTGCAGTTCCCGCGCAACCTGCTGGATGTCTGGATGCGTGCCCTTGTACTTGAACGCACTGTTGCTGGCGGTCACCGTCAGCGCCGACACCTTGCTGAGGTCGGTGGTGATGTCCTCGGTGATGCCGTCGCTGAAATATTCCTGCTCGGGATCGCCGCTCATGTTGGTGAACGGCAGCACGCAGACCGAAAAGTGCTTCGCATCGCCACCGGGCCGCGCATGCTGGCTGTCCGCTGTGGTTGCCGGCGCGCGCGCGGCCCTGGATTGCGCGATCGTCGTCTCCAGCGCCTTGAGGCAGTCGTGCAGCGCGGAACTCGCCGCGTCCCCATGCCAATCGTCGAGTTCGGTGGTGTGGATCGCACGCACGTCGATCGGCAGGCGCGCCTGGTCGAACCGTACAGGGACAAGGATGCCGCGCTCCGCACCGTCACGTGCCTCGCCGCGCACCCAGCGCGAAGCGACGGACGTGGGCGTCCATACCACCAGCACCGCACGAGCGTCCTGGAGTTCCTGATCGATCTCGTCGTCGAATTCCTTGCCCGGCGAAATCTCCGGATCCCACCACACCGACCAGCCCTTGGCCTCGATGGCTTTCACCAGCGGCGCAACACGGGCCTTGTCGGCGCGGGCGTAGGAGATGAAGACGTCAGCCATGGCGGTCAGTTCCCCGTCTTCGCTGCGGCTGTGCCGGCGGCACCGAATTTCGCCTCTGCCCCGAGCCGCGCTTCGGCGGCGGAGACCATGGCCTGCCAGCGCGCATCGCCGCGCAGCGATTCGAGGTCCGGATCGGCCTTGGCGTACGCGAGGAAACTGGCTGAAATGGTCCCGAACAACGGCGCAAGCATTTCCAGCGCCGCATTCTCGTCCTTCAGCCGCACCGTCAGCATGCAGGCAAAGTTGTAGCGCATGTTGAAGTTGTCGGGATCGATCAGCAGTGCGCGTTGCATGCGCGCCTTGGCGCGGTCGTTCTCGCCCAGCGCCGCCAATGCATCGACGCTGTAGGCCGTCACCACGGAATTGTTGGGATCACGCTCGAGGATGGGCTCGGTGCGTCGCAGGGTCAGCTCGGCGGCACGATGCGTGGCTGCGGCATCGCCCAGCGCCGTGTAGCAACTGACCAGCATCGCTGCCGAATTGATGTCGGCTTCCATCAGCGCGACGGCCTTCTCGTAAAAGCGGGCCGCATCGACAAACTCGCACAACTGATAGTGCAGGCGCCCTGCCGAACGGTTCACCTCGTAGGATTCCGGGTCATGCGCGAGAGCCGCCGTGCTTTCGGCAATGGCAGCATCGAGATTTCCGTCGATCTGCAGGAGTTGCGCCTTGACCGCATGGGCCTCGGCCAGATCGGGGTTCAACGCCAGTGCGCGATCAACCGCGGCCATGCCGGCCTGCGTGTCGTTGGCCTGTGCGTCGTTCCACTGCCGGTAACCCGCCGCCATCAGGGCCCAGGCCTCGGCATACTCCGGGTCGAGGTCGGTCGCGCGCTTGCAGATGCGCACGATGGCCTGCGCGGAACGACCGTCCATTTCCTGGCTGGTGACGTAGGTCTGACGCGCCATCAAATAGAGATTGTGCGCTTCGGCGTTGTCGGTGCCGCGCTTGCGGATGGCCTTCTTTTCTTCGGGCAGCAGGTGCACCCGCAAGGCCTTGGCGATGGCCTGCGAGATTTCGTCCTGGATCGCGAAGATGTCCGCGTCTTCGCGGTCGTAGCGCTCGGCCCACAGGTGTCCGTTCGACTCGCCGTCGATCAACTGCGCGCTGATGCGGATCCGTCCGCCGGCCTTGCGCACGCTGCCTTCCAGCACATGGGTCACGTTGAGCTCGGCCGCGACCTTGGGCAAATCGACGCTCTTGCCCTTGTAGCGGAACGCGCTGTTGCGCGAGATCACGCGCAGCGCCGACACCTTGCTGAGGTCGGTGATGATGTCCTCGGTGATGCCGTCGCTGAAATATTCCTGCTCGGCTTCGCCGCTCATGTTGGTGAACGGCAATACGCAGATCGAGAATTGCGGCGTGGACTTGGCCGCTGCGGCCTTGCCTTTCGCAGCGTCGGCAGTCGTCGCGGGCGCCTCCCGCCCGATCATGGCGCCCAGCGCCGAAAGGCACGCCTGCGCCGGCGCGCTCGCGGGGTTTTCGCCCCAGTCGTCGAGGTCGGTGGTGTGCAGCGCACGCACG
>JAFEDX010000064.1 GCA_018241365.1 Pseudomonadota bacterium | reverse complement strand
CCGCGTACAGGACGAACTGGCTGAGCAGGCCCGCGTCCATCCGGCCCGCCAGCACATCGTGCGCGCCCGCCCACAGCACCAGCGTGATTGCGCCGAACACCAGCACGATCACTCCGCCGGTGAGGATCGCGCGCGCGGTGATCCTTTTTTGTGCCGCCCGCAATGCGCGCTGCACGGCATCGCCGTAGCGCCGGCTTTCGATGGCTTCGCGTGCATAGGCCTTGACCGCGGGCACGGCATTCAGGGTTTCGTTGGCGATCGCGCTGGTGTCGGCGATCCGGTCCTGGTTGGTGCGCGACAGCCGCGCCAGCCGCCGCCCGTACAGCGCGATCGGCACGATCACCGCCGGGATCACCAGCGCGGTGAAGCCCGCCAGGCGCGGACTGGTCCATACCATCAGGGCCGCCGCGCCGATCACGGTCACCACGCTGCGCAGGGCCACCGAAATGCTGGAGCCGATCAGGGTCTGCACCACTTCGGTGTCGGTGCCGAGCCGTGACACCAGCTCGCCGACCCGGGTTTTTTCGTAGAACGCGACGTCCAGCCGGATGATCCGCGCGTACAGGATTTCGCGCAGCGCCGCGATCGCCCGCTCGCCCAGCAGCGTGATGCAGAAGTAGCGCGCGGCGGTCGCGATCGCCAGCACCAGCGCCACCACGAACAGCACGATGAAGGTCTGGTTGATCAGCGCGGCGTCGTGGCTGGCGAAGCCGCGGTCGATCATGTGGCGCACCGCGACCGGCAGCGACAGCGTGGCGGCCGACGACAGCGCGAGGAAGCCCAGCCAGCCCGCGGCCAGCGCGCGGTGCCGGCGCATGTACGGCCACAGCGCGCCCAGCGCGGCGAGTTGGCGGACGGGGCGTTCGCTGCGGGTGGGGTCGGGGGAACCGGTCATCGCGGCGAGGTGGGGGCGTTGATCGTCACGTTCAAGCCGGGTGCGCAGCCGGGCTCAGGGGGCGCGGATTACCAGCAGGCGCCGCTCGGTCATGTCCTCGATCGCGTAGCGGATGCCCTCGCGGCCGAAGCCGGAGAGTTTCACTCCGCCGTAGGGCATGTTGTCTACCCGAAAACTCGGGATGTCACCGACCACCACGCCGCCTTCTTCCAGCACGTCCCACGCTTGCATGGCGTGAGTGAGGTTGCCGGTGAACAGGCCGGCCTGCAATCCGTAGTCGGAATCGTTGACCGTCGCCAACGCGGCTTCGAAGTCTTCGAATGGTTCCAGCAACGCGACCGGCCCGAAGGCTTCCATGCAACTGACCCTGGCCGCGTGCGGGACGTTTTCGAGCACCGTCGCCTCAAGCATGTTGCCTTTGCGCTTGCCGCCGCACAGGATTTTCGCGCCGGCCTGCTTCGCTTCGTCGATCCAGCCTTCGAGGCGCTTGGCCGCCGCTTCGTCGATCATCGGACCGAGGAAGGTTGCGGGATCTTTCGGATCACCGGCCTTCAATTTTTTCGTGGCTGCGACGAAGCGTTTCCTTGCCTCGGCGTACAACGATGCGTGCACCAGGATGCGCTGCACGCCGATGCAACTTTGGCCGGATTGGTAGAAGCTGCCGGAGATCAAGCGTGAGATCACGAAGTCCATGCGTGGCTGCTGGTCGGCATCGACGATGCACGCGGCATTGCCACCGAGTTCCAGCACCACTTTTTTTTTGCCTGCGCGTGCCTTCAGTTGCCAGCCGACCTGTCCACCGGTGAACGACAACAGTTTCAGACGCTCGTCTGTGACGAACGGATCGGCATCCTCGATGTTGCAGGGCAGGATCGAGAACGCGCCTTTCGGCAGGTCGGTTTCCGCCAGCACCTCGCCGATGATCAGCGCACCGATCGGAGTGCGCTCGGAGGGCTTCAGCACGAACGGGCAGCCCGCGGCGATCGCCGGCGCGACCTTGTGCGCGACCAGGTTCAGCGGGAAATTGAACGGCGTGATGAACGAACACGGTCCCAATGGCACGCGCTTGACGAAGCCGCGATAACCCTTGGTGCGTTCGGAAATCTCGAGGTTCACGATTTCGCCGTCGATGCGGGTGGATTCGTCGGCGGCGATGCGGAAGGTGTCGATCAGGCGTTCGGCTTCGCCTTGCGCATCCTTGATCGGCTTGCCGGCTTCGACGCACAGCGCAAACGCAAGCTCGTCCTTGCGCTCGCGCAAACGCGTGACGCAATGTTCCAGCACTGCGCGGCGCTGGTATGGCCGCATGGCCGCCATGGGCGCGGCGGTCTTGGCGGCGGCACCGATCGCGGCGTCGATGGTTTTGGCATCGGCCAGCGCGACGCGCGCGGCGACCTTGCCGGAATATTTGTCCAGCACCGGCAGATCGGTGTTGGCCTGGACCGGCTGGTTGGCGAGGTAGTAGGGGTATTTCGATTTCAGTTGCTGTGGCTTGGACATCGGGAATTCCGGAAAGGTCGAAAAGCGTTTGACGCGGATGAACGCGGATGAGCACGGATTATTGCCATACCGTTGTGTCGGATCCGTGTTTATCCGCGTAAATCCGCGTCTCCATGCTGTTTGCCACGCATCACATCACCGCTTGACATCATCCACGCGCAACGGCAGTTCGCCATCCGCCAGTTTCGCGCGCAGCGCATCGCCGGGTCTGGCGTGCTGCGCCGAGCGCAGCACCGTGCCGTCGGCCCTGAACAGGATGGCGTAGCCCCTTTTCAGCACGTCCAGCGGGCTGACCGCATTGAGTGCACGTGCGAGTCCGGCCAAGCGCGTGCGGTCATGCTCGAGCCGATGCGCGCACGCGCTCGCCAGGCGTCGCAACAATTCGGCGTTGTGCAAGCCGAGCCGGTCGAGTTGCGTGCGCGGGTGTTGCGCAGCCAGGCGTTCAAACGTGCGCGCGAGGCGGGAATCCACGCGCTCGTGCGTGCGTGCCCGTGCACGCAGCAAACGGTCGCGCAGCGCCAACATCCGTTCGCGTTGCAGCGTGAGGCGTTGCTGCGGGCGCTGGTTGTGCAGGCGCGTGGCAAGGTGGTCGAGGCGTTGCGTCGCGTCCTGCGCGCGGCGCCGCCAGGCCTGCCACAAACGCGCCTCGGCAAGCGCGAGGCCGCGCGCCAGCGCGTCGCCGTCGGGCAGGATCAGTTCCGCCGCGACCGAGGGCGTGGGTGCACGCAGGTCGGCCACGAAATCGCTGATCGAGAAATCGACTTCGTGGCCGACGGCCGACACCACCGGCACGCTGCTGGCCACGATCGCCCGGGCGACGCCTTCGTCGTTGAACGCGGCAAGGTCTTCCAGCGAGCCGCCGCCGCGGGTCACGAGCAGCACGTCGTAGCGTTGCGAACGCGACGCTGCCCGCAGCATGGCCGCGATCTGCGCCGGTGCCTCGGCGCCCTGCACCAGCACCGGCAACACTTCGATTTCGGTTGCCGCGAAACGCCGCCGCGCGACCGACAGCACGTCACGGATGGCGGCGCCCGCGGCCGAGGTGATCACGCCGATGCGTCGCGGAAACGCGGGCAGGGCACGCTTGCGCGCAGGCTCGAACAGGCCTTCCGCCTGCAGCTTGGCTTTCAGTTGCTCGAACGCGCGCCGCAACGCGCCTTCGCCGGCGTCTTCCAGTTGCTCGACGATCAACTGGTAGCTGCCGCGTGCCTCGTAGATCGTGACCCTTGCGCGCGCCAGCACCTTGGCGCCGTTGCCGGGCTGGAAGCGCAGCCGTGCGTTTTCGCGCGCGAACATCGCGCAGCGCACCTCGGCGCCGGCATCCTTCAGCGAGAAATACCAGTGCCCGGACGCGGCGCGCATGAAGTTGCTGATCTCGCCCTCGATCCACACCATCGGCAGCGCGTCTTCCAGCAGTTCGCGCACCAGCCGGTTGAGCGCGGACGGCGTCAGCAGCTTGCGCGGGTCGGCGGGTTCAGGGGTCATCGTCGAGTGGTGCAGGATGCCCGGATCCCGCCGTGTCGTTCGCGGCCGCGCGCGTGGCCCGTTGTCGGCGCATGCGCACCCAGCGCGCCACGAGACTGATACCGATCCACGCCGCAAGCGCAGCGAGCGGCCACGCCAGCACCCGCGGCCACCATGCCGCGACTGCGGCCACGGCCAGCAGCAGCAGCGCGCCGAAAAGCAAGGGCCGGGTTTCGGTGTCGCTCAACACGCGCCGGTTGCCCAGCGCGGCGCCCAGCGTGGTGGCCATGCGCATCGCGCCGACCGCGCTCCGGCCTGCGCTGCCATGCCCGCCCAGGCCATGGCGCGGCATCGGCGCGATCGGGCGTGCGCGTCGTTTCGACAACACGATTTCGGTGGCGTGGCCGAGGTCCTGCTGGTACTGGTCGGCGAGTTGCTGCACGAATTCCGCGTTCTCGATCGCAACATCGATCTCGCAATTGCCTATCCAGCTCGCGATGTTGAGATTGGTGGAGCCGACCCGCGCCCAGCGATCGTCCGCCACCGCGCTTTTGGCGTGCAGCATCGACCCGTTCCACTCGTAGATGCGGATGCCGACTTCCAGCAGCGCGCGATAGCCGGTGCGCGAGATCGCCGCGACGGCAGGAACGTCGGAAGCGCCGGGCACCAGCAGGCGCACGTCCACGCCGTCCTGTGCGGCGTTGGTCAGCGCGCTGATGTAGGGCGCCGCGCCGACGAAGTAGGCATCGGTCAACCACAGCCGCTGGTGTGCCAGCGCGGCGATCATCTGGTCCAGACGGTAGGTGCCGGTGCTGGCAGGCTGGGTGGCGATGACGCGCAGGGCGACATCGCCCGCAGGCGCGGCGCTGGCCGGATCGGCCAGCTCCAACGGAGCGCCGAGCGTGGCCCAGGTGTCCGTGAACGCGCGCTCCAGGTCCCGGACGGCCGGGCCGCGCAGCATCACGCCGGTGTCGCGCCAGGGGTCGCGCCCACGCGCGGGATCGCCCAGCCACGCTCCGCTGACGCATACGCCGGACACGAAGCCGACCGCGCCATCGACCGCCAGCAGCTTGCGGTGGTCGCGGTTGATCCAGCCGAACGGGCTCAGCGGATCGAACGGGTTGAAGGTGCGTACTTCGCCGCCCGCATCGCGCAGCGGCTGCCATAAACCTTCGCCTGACTGGCCGAGGCAGCCCAGCCAGTCGCGCAGCACATGCACCCGCACACCCGCGCGGGCGCGTTCGGCCAGCGCCGCGACGAATTCGCGGCCGGTGGCATCGTCGCGGAAGATGTAGTTGCCGAACAGCACATGCTGGCGCGCGCCCGCGATGGCCGCGAGCCAGGCATCGAAATTCGCGCGCGCGTCGATCAGCAGGTCCACGCGGTTGCCCAGCGTCAACGGGGCGCCGGCCGCGCGCGACAGGGCCTGCTCGGCGAGCGGCCGGAACGCGGGTCCGTGGAATTGGCGCGGGCCGTGCATGGCGGTTTTCACCCGCCCATGGTGGGCGGCGCCGGCTCCCGATTCAAGGCTAGAATGGGCGGAATTACTGCGGAAACTGACGCATGGCTCAAGGGGGAGCCGAAGTCGGGATGGACAGTCATCAACGCTTGATCGAAGACCTGCCCGCGCGCTTGCCGCCGGGACGCTCGCATCGCGCCAGTGAAAAGACCGTACGCGAGGCCGTCGGCAGCCTGCCGTTGGCCAATCCGGCGCAGGCGACGCGCGAGGTCGAGCAGATCCTCGATGGTTTGCTGGCGACCCACTGGCCGGGCGCCGAACGGATCGCCGCGCTGGAACACCTGCGCGCGCCGGTGGCGAGCCTGTGCGATGGCATCGAGCGGCAGCTCGCCGCGGAGCCGCACCCGTTCTCCGAGGCGGCCACGGAGAGGGCAGGCGCAGCTCAGCGCATGCAGGACAAGCTGGCGTGCGGTTACGCGCTGGGGCTGCACGAGCTGTGCGCGCCCTCCGGCAAGCTGCCGCTGTTCAAGGGCAAGCTTGCGGCGAGTGCCGCGGTGTATGGCCTCGGCCACACCGACCAGGTGCTGGTGTGGGCGTACCGGCGCTACCAGTCGCCGCCGGTGGGCGTGTGGCGGCGGGCGCATGCCTTGCACGCGTTTGCGGGCGAACTGGGCCTGGCCGAGCAGCCCGTGGACGACCCGTCAGCGGAAGGCGCGCCGCGTACCACACGCGGCATGTACGCGCAGCTGCTGCTGCTGGCCATGAGCAATCCCTACCGGTTTTCTGCACGCGAGCTACAGGAAGCCCGGCAGGTGATCCGTTGCGTCGCGGGCATCTGCGGCATCGCCCGCGCCAGCGCGCCGGGCCCCGGCGTGGACATCGAAAGCGATGCCGGTCCCGACTACATCGCCGAGGATCGCGTCGCGGCCGGTTCCGCTGTGTTGGCGATCGACGTGGCCCCGATCGAACGCGTGTTCGACGAACGCACCGCCTTGCTGCCGCCGGGCGTCGATGCGATCGACCTGCCGCAGCCGGGCATGCGTGCGCTGACCACCAGCCTGAGCTTCCTGCAGCGGTTGCGTGCAGGCTGGAGCACGGCGCAGCGCGAACACACGCGGCTCGGCGCGCGGCATGCGCTGGACATCGTGGTCGGCATGCACGCGCTGCATTACGCGCTGGCGGGCGACCTCGATTTCGCGAATTTCGTGCGACAGGTACACGGTGACGCCATCATGGTCGGCACGCACGAACTGGCTTCGGCCTGGCTGGCCAGCGCCGACACCAGCCAGCCGCAGCAGTTCCGGGGTGAAGTGCTGGACCAAAGCCCGGGAGGCTACCGCTTGCGGGTCGGCGGCACGGAAGGCTTGCGCATGCGCATCGGCGAAGTGGTCGGTCTGGCGCCGGCCGGCGATGAAGAAGAGCGCGACTGGATGGTCGGCGTGATCCGCTGGCTGCGCGACGCCGGCGACGCCGAACTGCTGGGTGTCGAGCTGCTGCGCCGCGAGGCGCGTGCCGCCGGGCTGCGGCCGGTGACCGCACAGGGTGAAACGCTGGCGCCGCTGCGGGCCATCGAGTTGATCGATGCCGGGGATGACCGGAAGTTGTCGCTGCTGGTGACGAACCAGCTGGCCCGCAACATCGTAGCCGCGGAAGTCGTGTTGCCCGCGCTCGCCTCGGATTGGAGTTCGCATGCCAGCGTCACGACCTGGCGGATGGGGGCCACCGAGGCGCTGGGACCGGCCTGCTTCTGCGTTACCCTTGAGCACGACGCGCCGGATGGCGGGAGTGAGGCGAGGCAATCGGCATGACTCTCGAAATGCGCGACGGCAAAAAATGCATCTGCGTGTTCGAGTGCACGTTCTGTCCCGGGTGCG
>JAFEDX010000063.1 GCA_018241365.1 Pseudomonadota bacterium | reverse complement strand
CATAGTCCGCGCGCCTGCAACTTCCGTCGCGCACAAGCGGAAGGGCCCGCCGAATGGCGGGCCCTTGCAATGCCGCGTGTACGGTTGGATCACTTCTCCGGCACGCTGATCGTCAGGAACAGGTTCTGGCCTTGGCGCGACACCAGCAGCAGCACCACGCTGCCCGGCTTCACGTTGGCGGTATCCCGGCGGAACTCGGTGACATTGTTCACCGGCTTGTTGCCGACGCGCAGGATCACGTCGCCCGGCGACAGGTTGGCTCGTGCAGCGGGACCCTGCACGTCGGTGACCACCACGCCGCCCTTGCCGGCGTAGCCGCCAAGACGGGCCCGGATATCGGGCGTGATGTCCTGCACCGTCAGGCCCAGCAGGCCACCGCCATTGGTGGCGGCGGGTGCGCTGGCGAGGTACTGGGGCGACAAGCCGTTGCGCGGCATCTCGGCAACCTTGACCTTGAGCGTCATCGGCTTGCCATCGCGCACGATCTGCACGGTCGCCTCGGTGCCCGGCGCGGTCATCGCAACGATCGGCGGCAGGCTGGAGGAGTCATAGATCTTGTGGCCATCGAAACTCGTGATGATGTCGCCGATCTGCATGCCGCCCTTGCCGGCGGCGCCATCCGGTTGCACTTGCGCAACCAGCGCACCCTGCGCATTCGGTGCGCCCTTGGCCTTGGCGACATCTTCGCTCATGCTCTGGACGGTCACGCCGATCATCCCGCGGCTGACATAGCCCTTGGTCTTGAGCTGGTTGGCCGCGTTCATCGCCAGGTCGATCGGGATCGAGAACGACAGGCCCATCGCGCCGCCGCTGGTCGAGAAGATCTGCGAGTTGATGCCGATCACCTGGCCCGCAAGGTTGAACAGCGGGCCGCCCGAATTGCCGCGATTGATCGGCACGTCGGTCTGGATGAACGGCACGGTCGGCTGGTCCTGGCTACCCAGGGTGCGGCCGACGTAGCTGATGATGCCGGCGCTCACCGAGTGGTCGAGCCCGTAGGGTGAGCCGATCGCGACCACCCACTGGCCGGGCTTCAAGTCGTTCGAATTGCCGATCTGCACGGTGGGCAAATCGGTGGCGTTGATCTTGAGCAGGGCGATGTCGTAGATCTTGTCGCGGCCAATGATCTTCGCCGTGAAGGTGCGGTGGTCGGAGAAATGCACCTTGACCGAATCAGCGTTGGCGACCACGTGGTTGTTGGTGAGGATGTAGCCGTCGGACGAAATCACGAAGCCCGAACCCAGCGATTCGCCACCACGATCCGGCTGCTGGAATTGCGGCCCGAGCGGCATCCCGAACAGGCGCCGGAAGATGTCCGGCATCTGCGGTTCCTGCTGCTGCGGCGACTGGCCGGCGGGGCCTTCGTCGTCCATCTCGCTGGCGTGGTTGTAGTGCGCCACCACGTTGACGACCGCAGGACCGTACTTCTGCACGATGCTGGTGAAGTCCGGCAACGCCACGGTTGGCGTCGCGGCCAACACCACGCCACTCGCGGAAAAACACAACAAAACGAATACGGCAGCGAATTGCCTCGCCCGTTTCAACATGGTGTTCTCCTTCATACGTTTGTGCATGCGAAATTTCCGGAACCCGTCGGCAACGCGCGCAGTTTCAGGCACGCACGGTCGAATTGGCGTGAAGCGGCAAGAGCGTGACCGCCGCCGCGCGACGTGCAATTACCGGTGCAGCGCGATTCGGCTGCAGGGTTCAGTGCCCGGCGGCGCTGGATGCTGGCGGCGTTTCCGCCGGCAGTACCACGATCGAGAACGGCAAGCCGGGCTGCCCATCCTGGGACGGCGTCGCGAACGGCAGCGTCGCGTCGCGGGCGTAGGTCGCGCGACGCAGGTAATCGGGTTGCATCAGGCCGGTGCCATACACGATGTTGGCGGAAGCGGGTTGCGCGCCCAGCACGGTGGGCTGGCGCGACAGCAGCCACGGCGGCGTGACCGCGTTCCGGGCCGGCGCCGCCTCGGCCAGCGTCGTGGCCACGGCGGAACTCGCTACGGGCACGCCTTGTTGCGCGACCGGTGCAGGCGCATCGCTGCGCGAACCCGGTGCGTTCAACATCAGCGCGGCCACCGCGACGCTGGCGGCGATCGCGCCGCCACCCACATAGCGTGCCCAGTGCCGGCGCGGCTGCGGGGTCTGTTCGACGTGGATCGCCGCGGCGACCCTGGCCGCAAAATCGCGATCGGCCTCGGGGGCGGACATGCGTGCGGCATCGGCGGACAGACAGGCGCGGATCAGGTGCCAGCGCGACCAGGTCGCGGACAACTCGGGATCGTGGTCAAGGCGGCGCAGCAGGAAACGGGTCGGCTCTGCGGCGAGTTCGCCATCCATCAAGGCGGAAAGTTCTTCGCGGCTGGTCGGGTCCATCACAGGCTTCCTCGTGCGACTTGATTCAGTGGTTCATGCAGCATCGTCGGACAACAGCGGACGCAGCTTTTCGTCGATGGCTTCGCGGGCGCGGAAGATGCGCGAGCGGACCGTGCCGATCGGGCAACCCATGCGTTCGGCGATTTCCTCGTAGGAAAGACCATCCACTTCACGCAAGGTGATCGCGTCACGCAGCTCTTCCGGCAATTTTTCGACCGTGGCGAATACCGTTTGTTCAATTTCGTGGCGCGCCAGTTCGTGCTCGGGGGTGGCTTCGTCGCGCAGGCGGGTGCCGGTATCGAACTGCACCGCGGTATCGGCGTCGATGTCGTCGGCGGGCGGACGGCGGCCCTGTGCAACCAGGTGGTTCTTGGCGGTGTTCACGGCAATCTTGTACATCCAGGTGTAGAAGGCGCTGTCACCACGAAACGACCCGATTGCGCGATAGGCGCGGATGAAGGCTTCCTGCGCCACGTCTTCGCACTCGCTCCAGTCACGCACGTAACGCGAAATCAGGCCGATGATCTTGTGCTGGTATTTGCGCACCAGCAGGTCGAACGCCCGGTTGTCGCCCTTGCGGACGCGTTCCACCAGGGCACGATCGGTTTCCACATCGCCCATCGGGGCGGCACTCCTGACTGCGCCGAGGACGACCTGCATCCCCGTCTGACCGCGCTGCCCGCGCGAAAGTTCACCCGGCTCGGCCATCCCGCATCCCTCGAATCGTGTCCAATATGTTCATGGTTGGGCCGGTTTGCCGTCCTATCAAGCGTAACGTGCGCCCGGCTTGCCCGGCAATCGCCCGCGGTGCACGCAGGCGGCGGCGTCACCGGTCGGATTGCCGGACATCGCCCGGCGCCGGCATGAACGTCGCACCACCCGGCTTCGCGAGCCGCTGGCCCAACACGGCAGCCGGCAACGGGCGGCAAAACAGGTAGCCCTGGGCCACCCCGCAACCGTGCTTGCGCAGGAACGCGAGTTGGAACGCGGTTTCGACACCCTCGGCGATCGTGCGCAAGCGCCTGCGGCGCGCGCTCGCGAGAACGGCAAGCACTACCGACTCGTCGTCCCGGTCGCTGCCGATGTTGTGGACGAAACTGCGGTCGATCTTGATGGCATCGACGGACAGGCGCGGCGCACGCTCCGTCGTCACTGGCGCGACCCCCGCGTCGTCGATCACGACCCGGCAGCCGAGCGCGCGCAACTCACCCACGCCCGCAACCAGCTCGGGTTGCGGATCGGCCAGCATGCCTTCCGGCGTCTCGAGGTCCAGCGCCTGCAATTCCAGCCCGGCCTCCCCGCACGCCGCCTGGATCATCGCCACGAGATTGGGCTGCTGCCACTGCAAGGCCGACAGGTTCACCGCCAGGCGCAGCGGCGAGCCCGTCGCCCGCCGCCACTCCGCGACGTCAGCGCATGCCCGCCGCAACACCCATTCGCCGATCGAAATGATCAAACCGGTTTCCTCGGCCAGCGGCACGAAGAACCCCGGGCTCAACATCCCCAACACCGGATGCTGCCAGCGCACCAGCGCCTCGACCGCAACCGTGGCACCCGAGGCGAGGTCCACCTGCGGCTGGTAGTGGATCAACAGTTCACCCTTGGCTTCGGCGTCGCGCAGGCGTGATTCCATTTCCAGGCGCTGCCGATGGGTTTCCCCGGACCCGTTGCCGAACGCCTTGACCTGGTTGCGGCCTTCGCCCTTGGCGCTGTACATCGCCACGTCGGCGTGCTTGAGCAGGCCCTCCGGGTCCGTGGCGTCGTCGGGGTAAATGCTGACCCCGATCGAAGCCGTCACGTGCAGTTCCGAACCGTTGCCGAGGGTCAACGGGACCTGCATGCCGGACAACAGCTTGGCGGCAACGCGCGCCACGTCTGCGCGACCGTTGACATGGCGCAGGATCAAGGTGAACTCGTCGCCGGCATAGCGCGCGACCGTGTCGGATGCACGCAGCAGGCCGCGCAAACGCTCTGCCACCGCCACCAGCACCTGGTCACCGATGTCGTGGCCCAGCGAATCGTTGACGCCCTTGAAGCGGTCCAGATCGACGAACAGGACTGCCAGCACTTCACCGGTGCGCCGCGCATCGTGCAACGCGGATTCCAGCCGATCGTGGAACAGCATGCGGTTGGGCAACCCCGTCAGCCCATCCCGCAGGGTGCGATCGCGGTCGCTGCGGTCCTCCCTGCGCACTGCCAGCAACGCCGCGCAACGCGCCGCGACGATTTCAAGCAGCGCCGACAGCTGCGCGCGATCCGGTGCAGCATGCCGCGCTGCGCAAGCCAGCACCCCGAGCACGTCGCCGCGCGCATCCAGCAGCGGCGCCGCCGCGCAGCACGCGCAGCCCGTCGCACGTGCATAGGCCGCCATCTCGGGTGGCATGCGTTTGCCCAGTCCCAGCGTCATCGTGCCCTGCAAGGACTGTTGCACGAACGCTTCCGCGAGCAGATCGCGGGGGTTGGACAAGGGGAGACCACCGACCTGCACAAGCGGCTTCAACGGGCCACCTGAGACCTCCCGCGACGCAATCGCCATCACGTCCATGCCCAGTACCCGCATCGCACGCTGCGCCAGGCCCGGCCAACCCTCTGCGTCACGAATGGGCTGCAGCAAGTCCGCCACTGCACGCAGGATCGCCACGCCATCCGCGGGCGGCGGCCCGATCGCGGCGCCGCGTGGCGCGGCACCACATTGGGCGGGCATGGCCGCGGCAGCCGTGCCATTCAGCGCCGCGCGGATGCGTGCGCCCACCTCCGCCGTGGCGACCGGCACCCCCAGCCAGGCCTTGATGTTGACGCATCCGTCCGGCCGGCCATGGCCCCGCCGGGCCAGGAACCGCGCGCCGAACAGACCGAGCACCGGCACGTCGGCAAGCTCGGCGCACAACACCTGTGACGAGTTGGAGCCGTGTTCGAAGTCGAGGATCGCCAAAGCCGGGCGTGCCGAGCGTTGCAGCAACGAGCGCGCGCGGCCGGCGTTGGGGGCACTCAATATTTCGCTGAAACCCATCCCGTCCAGTGCATCGAACAGCATGCGGCGGTCCTCGCGCGAGGATGCCACGATCAGCACCGTCCGTTCGTCCGTCTGCATCAACGTCACCATCTGCGGTTGGCGGCGTACCGGGAACCCGCTGGCACAAGCATCGCCCGCGATGAACCCAAGCCGCACACCCGCGAACATTGACCCGATTCCCTGCCAGAACGATGATGCTCAGGCTGCGGCCACGGGAACGAGAAGTGTTCGACGGTTTGCGATTCAGTCATTGGCAAGCTTCGGGCGGACCGGACGGCGTGCTGGTGCTGACGATGGATCGTGCAGCCAGCCACGTGAACGCACTGTCACGCGCGCTGCTCGACGAACTGGAAGCGATGCTGGAACGCATCGCCATCGAGCCGCCGCGTGCGGTGGTGATCCATTCCGGCAAGCCATCGGGGTTCGCGGTCGGCGCCGACCTGAAGGAATTCGAGGGCTACGAACGCGCCGGCACGGTGCGCGACGAGATCGAACACGGCCAGAAGGTGTTCGAACGCCTGGCGCGTTTGCCCATGCCGACAGTGTGCGCAATCCACGGCGCCTGCATGGGCGGCGGCACCGAACTTGCGCTGGCCTGCCGCATGCGCATCGCCGCCCGCGCGCCGGAAACGCGGATCGCACTGCCCGAAGTGCAACTCGGCATCCACCCCGGCTGGGGCGGCACGGCGCGACTGCCGCGCCTGATTGGCGCGCCGAAGGCGCTGTCGATGATGCTGACCGGGCGTGCGGCCTCCGCCGAACGCGCACTGGCCGAGGGACTGGTCGACCGGCTGGCCGCACCCGACGCGTTGCTCGACGAAGCGCGCAAGCTCGCCCTGCAGCCGAGCGTGCGGCCATTCGCGCAGCGTGCGATCGCATGGTGGACGAATTGCTGGCCCGCACGGCAAATCCTCGCGCCAATCATGCGCAAGCAGGCCGCGGCGAAAGTTGCGCCACGCCACTACCCTGCCCCGTTCGCATTGATCGAAGTGTGGCGTCGTGGTGGCAGCAACATCCGCCAGCGGCTGCAACTGGAAGCCGCGTCGGTCGCGAAACTCGCGGAAACCGCAACCGCGCACAACCTGATCCGCATCTTCTTCCTGCGCGAACGCATGCTCGGGCTGGCGGGCGGCACGCCTCACGCCATTTCACGCGTGCATGTGGTCGGCGCCGGCGTGATGGGCGGCGACATCGCGGCCTGGAGCGCGCTGCGCGGTTTCGAGGTCACGCTGCAGGACCGTGAGATGCGGTTCGTCGAACCCGCGCTGGCACGCGCGCGCAAGCTGTTCGAGAAGAAGCTGAAAACGCCTGATCGCATCGAACCCGCATTATCACGCCTCAAGGCCGACGTCGAAGGCACGGGCATTGCCTCGGCGCAACTCGCAATCGAAGCGATCTACGAAAACCCCGAGGCCAAGGAAGCCGTCTATCGCACGCTGGAGCCCGCGATGGCCAGCGATGCGCTGATCGCCACCAACACCTCGTCCATCCCGCTGGATGAACTGCGCGGCGCGCTCGCGCAACCCGCGCGCTTCCTTGGGCTGCACTTCTTCAACCCGGTCGCGCAGATGCCGCTGGTCGAAGTCGTGTGCCACGACCAACTCGAAGAAGTTTTCGCGAAGCGCGCGCTGGCGTGGGTGAAGGCCATCGGCAAGCTGCCGCTGCCGGTCAAGGGCACGCCGGGATTCCTCGTCAACCGCATCCTGGTGCCGTACCTGCTGGAAGCCGTGCGTTGCCACACCGAAGGCATTCCCGACCCGGTGATCGACCGCGCGGGCAAGCATTTCGGCATGCCGATGGGGCCGATCGAACTCATCGACACGGTCGGGCTGGACGTCGCGCTGTCGGTCGGCAAGGAGCTCGGGCCGTTCCTTGGGCTGGAACTGCCCGAAGGCATCGCCGACAAGGTCGAGGGTGGCAAACGCGGCAAGAAGGACGGCCAGGGTTTCTATGCGTGGAAGGACGGCAAGCCGAAAAAGCCCA
>JAFEDX010000062.1 GCA_018241365.1 Pseudomonadota bacterium | reverse complement strand
TCGGCATCGACGCCAAGAAGTCCGACCAGGGCGTGCGCGGTTCCACCGTGCTGCCGCACGGCACCGGCAAGACGGTGCGCGTCGCGGTGTTCTGCCCGGCGGGCGAGAAGGCGGAAGCGGCCAAGGCCGCGGGCGCCGACGTGGTCGGCATGGATGACCTCGCCACGCAGATGCAGGGCGGCGACATCGATTTCGGCGTCGTGATCGCGACCCCGGATGCGATGCGCGTGGTCGGCAAGCTCGGCCAGCTGCTGGGTCCGCGCGGCCTGATGCCGAACCCCAAGGTCGGCACCGTGACCCCGGACGTGGTGGGTGCGGTCAAGAACGCCAAGGCGGGCCAGGTGCGCTACCGCAACGACAAGGCCGGCATCGTGCACTGCTCGATCGGCAAGGTGAACTTCGAGGTTGATGCCCTGCGTGACAACTTGAACGCGTTGGTCGCCGACCTCATGAAGGGCAAGCCGTCCACCGCCAAGGGCCAATACCTGCAGAAGGTGTCGGTCTCCAGCACGATGGGTCTCGGCGTGATCGTCGATCCGTCCACGCTGGCGGCTGCAGCTGCGAAGTGATGTTTTGAACCCCTCTCCCCTAGGGAGAGGGGCAGGGGTGAGGGTCCGGTTGCGCGCGATGCCGGAATTTGCGCGAGTCCGGACCCTCATCCGCCCCTTCGGGGCACCTTCTCCCGGAGGGAGAAGGACAGAAGGTTTTGAGGGCGAAGTTGCAAGGCATCGCAACCAGCCGTCAAAGACCGCAGGCGGCAAGCGGATGCAGTTGATCCGTGCGCCTCAATCGGATGTTCCGCAAGGAACTCCAGCCTGCGCAGATGGTGTCGCCCGCAACGGATCACCGAAAGGTTGATCTCCGAGCGGACACCGCAACAAGGCACTTTCGGGTGCCGGCGGACCGGCAGGATGCCGGCGGTCCGTTTGGTTCGGATGCATGGCGCGCGGAGCGCGTGATGAATCCTTTGGAGGATGCAATGCCGCTCAATCTGGCACAAAAGAAAGAGCTCGTTGCCGAACTGGCCGATGTCGCGTCGAAAGCGCACTCGCTGGTCGCCGCGGAGTACGCGGGTCTCACGGTCGAGCAGCTCACCGAGCTGCGCAAGAAGGCACGTGCCTCGGGTGTGTTCGTGAAGGTTGCGAAAAACACCCTGGTGCGGCGTGCAGTCGACGGTACCGATTACGAGTGTGCTTCAGGGCAACTCACCGGGCCGTTGCTGTATGCCTTCTCGACCGAGGATCCGGGTGCCGCCGGGCGTCTGGTCAAGGAGTACGTCAAGACCAACGATGGCCTGAAGCCCAAGCTGGTCGCGATCGGCGGCAAGGCGTATCCCGCCTCGCACGTCGACGTGCTGGCGTCCTTGCCGACCCGCGAGCAGGCACTGTCGATGCTGCTCAGCGTGCTCATTCAGCCCGCCACCATGCTGGTGCGCGTGCTGGCCGAGCCCGCGACGCAGGTCACCCGCGCGATCAACGCGGTGGGTCAGCAGAAGCAGGCCGCGTAGGGATAGTTCGGAGCAAGCTCGATCTGTATGTTTCAGCCGTCCTCCATGACGGCAAAGAACAAGCCCGGCATCCCTGCCGGACTTTCCGCAAAGCTCAACCTTTCAACGTTTCAGGAGTCAAAAAATCATGTCCCTCAGCAATGAAGACATCATCGAAGCCATCTCGTCCAAGACCCTCGTCGAGGTGATGGAGCTGGTCAAGGCGATGGAAGAGAAGTTCGGCGTGTCCGCCGCGGCCCCTGTCGCCGTGGCGGCCGCCCCGGCCGCAGGCGGTGGCGCTGCCGCCGCAGAAGAGAAGACCGAGTTCAACGTCGTGTTGGCCGCGGTCGGCGACAAGAAGGTCGAAGTGATCAAGGCTGTGCGTGCGATCACCGGTCTGGGTCTCAAGGAAGCCAAGGATCTGGTCGAAGGCGCACCGAACACCGTCAAGGAAGGCGCCAGCAAGGAAGACGCCGAGAAGTTCAAGAAGGAACTCGAAGCGGCCGGTGCCAAGGTCGAATTGAAATAAGCGCAGGATGCGCATGGGTAGGAGCCTGCGTGCAAGCGAGTGATCGTGAGCACGCTCGCTTCTACCGGTAAAGCCCGGGGGTGAAAGCCCCCGGGCGTTCGCCGTTGCGGCGATGCGTTGTACCAAAATCAGTTTGAGTTGTTCACACGAAGTAGCGGCAGAAGGCGTGCTGGTGCCGGCAATACCAGCGACTTCCCGGTGACAGCTCCACCCGTTTCCCGGGCCCGCAAGCGGCCCCGTGACCTTAGAACGAGGCGGTAGCATCCATGACGACCTATTCCTTCACCGAAAAGAAGCGCATCCGCAAGGATTTCGGCAAGCGCCCACCGGTACTCGGTGTGCCCAACCTGTTGACCATCCAGACGGATTCCTACAGGGATTTCCTGCAGGCCGAGGCCGCGCCCAGCCGGCGCGCGGACAAGGGCCTGGAGGCGGCGCTGAAATCGGTGTTCCCGATCAAGAGCCACTCCGGCAACGCGGAACTGGAATTCGTCGACTACCACTTCGGCGAGCCCGCGTTCGACGAGCGCGAGTGCCGCCAGCGCGGCATGAGCTACGGCGCGCCGTTGAGGGTTCGCGTGCGCCTGGTGATCTACGACAAGGACAGCCCGGCCTCGAAGAAGGTGCCGAAGCTGGTGAAGGAGCAGGAGGTCTACATGGGCGAGATTCCGCTCATGACCGAAACCGGCACCTTCATCGTGAACGGCACCGAGCGCGTAATCGTCTCGCAGCTGCACCGTTCGCCCGGCGTGTTCTTCGACCACGACAAGGGCAAGCAGCACAGTTCCGGCAAGCTGCTGTTCAACGCGCGGGTGATCCCGTATCGCGGGTCGTGGCTGGACTTCGAATTCGACCCGAAGGAAGTGCTGTTCACCCGCATCGACCGGCGCCGCAAGTTGCCGGTGACGATCCTGCTGCGCGCGCTGGGCTACACCAACGAGGAGATGCTCGACATCTTCTTCGAACACAACGTGTTCCACCTCGGCAAGGAAGGCCACGCCGAACTGGCGCTGGTGCCCGAGCGCCTGCGTGGCGAAACGCTGAACTTCGACCTCGTCGCCGGTGACAAGGTGCTGGTCGAGAAGGACAAGCGCATCACCGCGCGCCACGTGCGCGAACTGAAGAACGCCAAGATCACCACGCTGGAGGTGCCGGACGACTACATGGTCGGCCGCATCCTCGCCAACGACATCGTCGATGCGAAGACCGGCGAGCTGCTGGCGTCGGCCAACGACGAGTTGACCGCCGAACACATCGCCAAGCTGCGCGAGGCGGGCGTCGACACGATCGCGACCCTGTTCGTCAATGACCTCGACCGCGGCCCGTACATTTCCAACACCCTGCGTGCCGATCCGACCCATACGCAACTGGAGGCGCTGGTCGAGATCTACCGCATGATGCGCCCGGGCGAGCCGCCGACCAAGGAGGCCGCGCAGAACCTGTTCCACAACCTGTTCTTCACCTTCGAGCGTTACGATCTCTCGGTGGTCGGGCGCATGAAGTTCAATCGCCGCGTCGGCCGTGATTCGGCCACCGGCCCGGCGGTGCTGTACGACCACCGCTATTTCTCGAGCCGCAAGGAAGAAGACGCGCTCAAGCTGGTCGCCGCACAAGGCGACACCTCCGACATCCTCGATGTCCTGAAGGTGCTGATCGACATCAAGAACGGCCACGGCACCGTGGACGACATCGACCACCTCGGCAACCGCCGCGTGCGCAGCGTCGGCGAGATGGCCGAGAACGCGTTCCGCATCGGCCTTGTGCGTGTCGAGCGCGCGGTCAAGGAACGTTTGTCGCTGGCCGAAGCCGACAACCTCGGTCCGCAGGACCTGATCAACGCCAAGCCGGTTGCGGCGGCGGTGAAGGAGTTCTTCGGTTCTTCGCAGTTGTCGCAGTTCATGGATCAGAACAACCCGCTCTCGGAAGTCACCCACAAGCGCCGCGTCTCGGCCTTGGGTCCGGGCGGCCTGACCCGCGAACGCGCCGGTTTCGAAGTGCGCGACGTGCACCCGACCCATTACGGCCGAGTCTGCACCATCGAAACGCCGGAAGGCCCGAACATCGGCCTGATCAATTCGCTGGCCGTGTACGCGCGCACCAATGGCTACGGCTTCCTGGAAACGCCGTACCGCAAGGTCGAGAACGGCAAGGTCACCGACAAGGTGGATTACCTGTCGGCGATCGAGGAAGGCAACTTCGTGATCGCGCAGGCCAACTCGCCGCTCGACAAGCACGGCAAGTTCACTGAGGAATTCGTGTCCTGTCGCTTCAAGGGCGAGTCCGAACTGCGTCCGGTGTCCGAGATCAACTACATGGACGTGTCGCCGATGCAGACCGTGTCGGTGGCGGCGGCGCTGGTGCCGTTCCTCGAACACGACGACGCCAACCGCGCGCTGATGGGCGCCAACATGCAACGCCAGGCTGTGCCGACGCTGCGCTCCGAGAAACCGCTGGTCGGTACCGGCATCGAGCGCGCGGTCGCACGCGATTCCGGCGTCACCATCGCGGCTCGCCGCGGCGGCGTGATCGAGCAGGTCGACGCCGCGCGCATCGTGGTGCGCGTCAACGAGAAGGAGGTCGGCGAGAACGATCCGGGCGTGGACATCTACACGCTCACCAAGTACACCCGTTCCAACCAGAGCACCAACCTCAACCAGCGTCCGCTGGTGAATGTCGGCGACAAGGTCGCGGTGGGCGACACCCTCGCCGACGGTTCCTCCACCGACCTCGGCGAATTGGCGCTCGGCCAGAACATGCTGGTCGCGTTCATGCCGTGGAACGGCTACAACTTCGAGGACTCGGTGCTGTTGTCCGAGCGCGTGGTGCAGGAAGACCGCTACACCTCGATCCACATCGAGGAGCTGACCTGCCAGGCGCGCGACACCAAGCTCGGCCCCGAGGAAATCACCGCCGACATCCCGAACGTGGGCGAGCAGGCGCTGAATCGCCTCGACAAGTCGGGCATCGTGTACATCGGCGCGGAAGTGAAGGTCGGCGACATCCTGGTCGGCAAGGTCACGCCGAAAGGCGAGAGCCAGCTGACCCCGGAAGAGAAGCTGCTGCGCGCGATCTTCGGCGAAAAGGCGTCCGACGTGAAGGACAGCTCGCTGCGCGTGCCGCCCGGCATGGACGGCACCGTGATCGACGTGCAGGTGTTCACCCGCGACGGCATCGAGAAGGACGAACGGGCGAAGCAGATCGAGGAAATGGAAATCCAGCGCGTCCGCAAGGATTTGGACGACCAGTTCCGCATCCTCGAGGGTGCGATCTACGGCCGCCTGCGCTCGCAGCTGGTCGGCAAGCCGGCGAACAGCGGTCCGCAGGGCCTCAAGAAGAACGCGGAAATCAGCAACGAATACCTCGATGGCCTGAAGAAGGACGAGTGGTTCAAGATCAATCCGAAGGACGAGGAAACAGCCGAGCTGGTTTCGCGTGCGGCCGACCAGATCAAGCGCCACAAGGAAGCCTTCGACAAGCGCTTCCGCGAGAAGCAGGCCAAGATCACCGCGGGCGATGATCTCGCCCCGGGCGTGCTGAAGCAGGTGAAAGTGCACCTTGCGGTCAAGCGCCGCATCCAGCCGGGCGACAAGATGGCCGGCCGCCATGGCAACAAGGGCGTGGTGTCGATGATCGCGCCGGTCGAGGACATGCCCTACATGGCCGACGGCAACCCGATCGACATCGTGCTGAACCCGCTGGGCGTGCCTTCGCGCATGAACATCGGCCAGATCCTGGAAACCCACCTCGGGTGGGCGGCCAAGGGCCTTGGCGAGAAAATCGGCAAGATGCTGGAAGCCAAGGAGAAGGCCAACAAGGTGCGCGAATTCCTCAACAGGATCTACAACACCGGCAAGGCCGAGCACCACGTCGATCTCGACACGTTGAAGGACCACGAGATCCTCGACCTCGCCGAGCACCTGAAGGACGGCGTGCCGATGGCGACGCCGGTGTTCGACGGCGCCGACGAGTCCGAGATCAAGGCCATGCTGAAGCTGGCGGAGCTGCCGGAGTCGGGCCAGACCATGCTGTACGACGGCCGCACCGGCGATGCCTTCGATCGTCCGGTCACGGTGGGCTACATGCATTACCTGAAACTCAACCACCTGGTCGACGACAAGATGCACGCACGTTCCACCGGCCCGTACTCGCTGGTCACCCAGCAGCCGTTGGGTGGGCGCGCGCAGTTCGGCGGCCAGCGCTTCGGCGAAATGGAAGTGTGGGCGCTGGAAGCCTACGGCGCGGCCTACACCCTGCAGGAAATGCTGACCGTGAAGTCGGACGACGTGCAGGGCCGCAACCAGATGTACAAGGCCATCGTCGATGGCGAACACAAGATGGCCGCGGGCATGCCCGAATCGTTCAACGTGCTGGTCAAGGAGATCCGCTCGCTGGCGATCGACATGGAACTGGAGGAACGGTGACGAGGATGTCCGGATACCGGTAGGAGCGAGCGTGCTCGCGACCGTCGCCTGCACGCAGGCTCCTACAGGTTCCGGATTCCCGATCCCGTATTGAACGCATCCAGCCCGCAAGTATTCGCTCCACCCGGAGACACAAAATGAAAGACCTTCTGAACCTTTTCAACCAGCAGTCGCAGCCGCTCAACTTCGACGCGATCAAGATCTCGCTGGCTTCGCCCGACCTGATCCGCTCGTGGTCGTGGGGCGAAGTGAAGAAACCCGAAACCATCAATTACCGTACCTTCAAGCCGGAGCGTGATGGCCTGTTCTGCGCCGCGATCTTCGGCCCGATCAAGGACTACGAGTGCCTGTGCGGCAAGTACAAGCGCATGAAGCACCGCGGCGTGGTGTGCGAAAAGTGCGGCACCGAAGTGACGCTGGCGAAAGTCCGCCGCGAGCGCATGGGCCACATCGAGCTGGCCAGCCCGACCGCGCACATCTGGTTCCTGAAGTCGCTGCCGTCGCGCATCGGCCTGATGCTGGACATGACGCTGCGCGACATCGAGCGCATCCTGTATTTCGAAGCCTACGTCGTGATCGATCCGGGCCTGACCCCGCTCGAGCGCGGGCAGATGCTCAACGAAGACCAGTACCTGCAGGCGGTCGAGGAACATGGCGACGAGTTCGACGCGCGCATGGGCGCGGAAGCGGTTTACGAACTGCTGAAGTCGCTGGACCTCAACGGCGAAATGGTGCGGCTCAAGGAAGAAATCGCAAGCACCAATTCCGAAACCAAGCTGAAGCGGCTGACCAAGCGCATCAAGCTGGTCGAGGCGTTCCTGGAATCGGGCAACCGTCCGGAATGGATGGTGATGACGGTGCTGCCGGTGCTGCCGCCGGACCTGCGTCCGCTGGTGCCGCTGGAAGGTGGCCGCTTTGCGACGTCCGACTTGAACGATCTGTACCGCCGCGTCATCAACCGCAACAACCGCCTGCGCCGCCTGCTGGAGCTCAACGCGCCCGACATCATCGTGCGCAACGAGAAACGCATGTTGCAGGAAT
>JAFEDX010000061.1 GCA_018241365.1 Pseudomonadota bacterium | reverse complement strand
CGCCCACCCGGATCGTCCGTGACGCGGGCACCACGACCGCGATCGACCATTGGGAAATCCGGTCGAGTGCCGAGGCACAACAGGGCGGGGCAGAGATATCGACCGATGGTTTTCCGACCAAGGGTTGGTATCCGGCAAGCGGCCGGGCGACGGTCATGGCCGCGCTGATGGAAAACGGCAAGTACAAGGGCATGTTCCACGACGACAACCTGCGCACGGTGGCCCGCCACCACTTCGTCGTTCCATGGTGGTACCGCACGCAGTTCGATTTGAAGAAAGCGGCAAACGGCCTGCGTATCTTGCTGCGCACGAACGGGATCATCGGCGGCGCCGATATCTGGTTCAACGGGCACAAGATTGCCGATCGCGCGGCTGTCGAGGGCGCCTATCCCGTGCATGAATTCGACGTGACGCGCTGGGTGCAGGATGGGGTGAACACCCTGGCCTTGCGCGTGCACCCCGCAGATCCGCAGCTGGATTTTTCAATGGGCTGGGTCGATTGGAACCCGTCGCCGCCCGACAACAACATGGGGCCGTGGCGCGGCGTGGACATCGTGCAGACCGGTCCCGTCGAGCTGCGTTTTCCCCAGGTCGCGTCGGCGCTCTCACCGGATCTGTCGCGCGCGGGCTTGACCGTTAAAGTGGAAGCGAGGAATCTCGACAGCACGGCGCATGACGCGACGGTGACGGGCGAAGCCGCGGGCGTCTCGCTGCGGCAGAAGGTCCATCTCGCACCGGGGCAAACGCAAACCGTTGCGTTTTCTCCGAAGACCGATCCGGGTCTCGAACTGGAGCATCCGAAAGTCTGGTGGCCGATCGGCATGGGCGACCATCCGCTGTACGACCTGAAGCTCACCGCGTCGGTGGACGGCGCCGAATCCGATCGCGCCGCGACGACCTTCGGCATTCGCAGCGTGGCATCGAAGCTCACGCAACAAGGGGCGATCCAGTTCTTCATCAACGGCAAGCCGGTGCTGATCCGCGGCGGCGGCTGGGCGCCCGACATGTTCCTGCGCGTCGATCCCGCGCGGATGGAGGCCGAATTCGGTTACGTCCGCAATCTCGGGCTCAATGCGATACGCAGCGAAGGCAAGCTGGAGGATCAGCGCTTCTACGACCTCGCCGATCGCGACGGGATCATGATCCTTCCCGGCTGGGAATGTTGCGACAAATGGGAAGCATGGGCCAAGACCGGTGGCGAGCCGTGGGACGATGCGGACATGAAAATCGCGCAGCAGTCGACGGCGAGCGAAGCGCGGCTGCTGCGCAACCACCCGTCCGTGATCGCATTCCTGATTGGCAGCGACAACGCGCCACCGCTGGCGATCGCCAAGATGTACGTGGATGCTTTGCATGCGGAAGGGTGGGACACGCCGATCGTCTCCGCCGCATCCGACCAAGCCAGCACAGCTGCCGGTCCCTCGGGCATGAAGATGGCAGGCCCCTATGCGTGGGTGCCGCCGTCGTACTGGTACGCCGACAAGCTGGGCGGCGCTTTCGGATTCGACTCCGAGGTAAGTGCGGGTGCCGACATCCCGCGCCTGGAAGACGTCGAGCGCATGCTGTCGCCGATGTCGCAGGAAGCCTTGTGGAAATACCCGCAGGTCCGGCAATTCCACGCAGCCGCGTCGTGGTCGCCGTTCGCCAAGCTTGAGCTGTTCGACAATGCGCTTGCGCAACGCTACGGGCCGGCGACAAGCCTGGCGAACTACGTGCAGAAGGCCCAACTCGACAACTACGACAACGTGCGCGCGCAGTTCGAGGCGTTCAATGCGCACATGGACGCGCCGAATCCCTCGACGGGCGTGATCTACTGGATGCTCAACAACGCCTGGCCGTCACTGCACTGGCACCTGTACGACTGGTACATGAATCCGGCGGGCGCCTATTTCGGCGCGAAGAAGGCCAACGAGTCGCTGCACATCCAGTACTCGTATGACGACCAGGGCATCGTGCTGGTGAACCACACGCTCGAGGATGCACGTGATCTGCAGGTGCGCATCCGTGTGCGAAACCTGGATGGCAGCGTGCGTTACGAAGAACGGATACCGGGTGTTGAAATCGCGCCCAACTCGGCGCGCGAAGTCACGGCGCTGCCCGTGGCTTCGGGCTTGTCGCCGACGTATTTCGTCGAGTTGGAGCTGGCCTCCAACCACGGGCAACCCATCAGCCGCAATGTTTACTGGCTCTCGACGCAGAAGGACGTGCTCGACTGGAAGCATTCGAACTGGTACACGACGCCGGTCACACAGTACGCCGACTTCACCGCGTTGCTGTCCTTGCCCGCCGCCACCAGCAACGTGCGCGCCACGACCCGCCGCGATGGCGACGACAACGTCACCACGGTCACGCTGACGGTGCCGGAATCATCGAAGGCGGTGGCCTTGTTCCAGCACCTTTCGATCCGGCGTCCTACACAGGGCGATCCGGTAGTGCCGATCCTGTGGAGCGACAACGACGTTACCCTGTGGCCCGGGGAATCGCTGACCCTGACTGCGCGTTACGCGGCGCAGGGCAATGCGGCGCCGGTAGTCGAGGCAAGCGGCTGGAACGTGCCGGTGCAACAAATCCCGGCCGCGATCGTGGCCGGGATGGCATCGGATTGAAGGGGCATGGTTCGCATGAAGCGCGTCACCATCGACGATGTTGCAGCCGCTGCCGGAACGTCCACCAAGACCGTCTCGCGTGTCCTCAACAACGAACCGAACGTGCGCGACGCCGTGCGCCAGCGCGTGATGGCCGCGGTGGAAGCGCTCAGGTACCGGCCGCTCGCTTCGGCGCGCAGCCTGGCGACCAACCGTTCCTTCATGGTCAGCCTGCTGTACGACAACCGTTCGCCCAGCTACATCATGGAAGTGCAGGCCGGCGTGCTGGAAGCGTGCGAAGCGCGGCATTACAGCATGATGGTGCAGCCGCTGGTCTCGACGGCGCCGGATTTCGTCGAGCGGGTCGAGGACATCCTGACCCGGCACCGGCCCGACGGGTTGATGCTCACCCCGCCGATCACCGATCACCCGCAATTGCTGGAGCGTTTGCGCAAGGGCAACATCCCGTTCGCCTGCATTTCTCCGCGTCATCCAAGGGGACGCATAGGCGTGACGCTGCGCGAACGCCAGGCCGCTGCGATGATGGTGGCGCACCTGGTGTCGCTCGGCCATCGCCGGATCGCCCACATCGTCGGCGATCCGGAGCATGGCGCCGGCATCTGGCGGCTCGCCGGCTATCGCGATGGTCTCGAGAACGCCGGGTTGAAGGAGAACCCGGCGTATCTGGTGCAAGGCATGTTCTCGTTCGAATCCGGCGTGGCCGCCACGCGCAAGCTGCTGGCGTTGCGACGTCCGCCGACCGCGATTTTCGCCGGCGACGATGACATGGCGATCGGCGCGATCTGGGCCGCCGCGGAAGCGGGGGTGGCGGTGCCGGGTGAGGTTTCCATCTGCGGGTTCGACGACACCACGATCGCGACCCAGGTGTGGCCGCCGCTGACCACCGTCCACCAGCCGGTGCGCGAGATGGGCCGGCGCGCCACCGCGGAGTTGTTGCGCCGCGTGGCGGGCGCGGACGACGCCAGGATGGTCGAGGTCGATTTCGAGATACGCATTCGTGCCTCGACCGCCCCTGCACCCAAGGCGTAGGCGCTGTCGCGTACCATGCGCCATGGTTCCAGCCATTGCACCCGGACGTCCGGGGCGCGTGGCGCCATCCACATGCCGATCGAGAAGGGAGTGCACGCATGCCTGACGCACGACACGCCGCGCAGCAGACCGGGAAGTTCCACTTCATTTCCGGACTGCCGCGTTCGGGCAGCACCCTGCTGGCCGCGATCCTGAAACAGAACCCGCGCTTTCGCGCGGGCATGACCAGCCCGCTTGCCGACATCATGGGCGTGGTGATCGCGGAGGCCAGCAGCAAGAACGACTTCTCGTTCGACGTTTCCGACCAGCGCCGTATCGTGCTGCTGCGCGGGCTGGTCGAGAACTTCTACGCGGGGCCGGAAGCCGCGGAAATCGTGTTCGATACCAGCCGCCTGTGGTGCAGCCGGATGCAAATGCTCGGTGCGCTGTTTCCGGACGCGAAGGTCATCGCCTGCGTGCGCCAATTGTCGTGGGTGCTGGACAGCATGGAACGGCTGGTGCGTCGGCAGCCGACCGGGGTCAGCAAGGTGTTTCGCTTCGACACCAACACCACGGTGTATTCGCGCATCCAAGCGTTGACCGATCCGCGCGGCATGGTGGGGTTCGCGTTCCAGGCAACCAAGGATGCGTTCTACGGCCAATACGCGCCGGGGCACCTGCTGCTGCTGACCTACGAAAGCCTGGTGCGCGATCCCGCGGCGGCGTTGCGCGCGGTGTACCGGTTCATCGACGAGCCTTGGTTCGAACACGACTTCGATCATCTCGAATACAGCGCCAACGAATTCGACGAACGGGTCGGCATGCCCGGGTTGCACACCGTGCGCGCGAAGGTGGAGGCAAGCGAACGCACCACGATCCTGCCGCTGGAGATCTTCAATCGCTTCGTGAGCGAATCCTTCTGGCTGGATCCGAAGAACAACATCGGTCACGTGCCCATCGTGTGAGCGCAGGCTGCGGACGTACTCGCGCGTCGCGGCACTACCATGGGCCTTTCGGCATTGCATTCGAAACAGGTCGATGGGCGCGATCCTGCCATTCGTAACCGGCGTCATCTGGCTGTACGTGGTGTCGCGTTGCGTGCGGTTGTTGCCGCTGCGCACGCCGTGGCGCGTTGCTTTGGCCGGCGTCCTGCTGCTGGTCGCCGAGTACCAGGTTTTCACCAGCCATTTCTTCGGTTCGCTGGCGTCGCCGGAATTGCCGCGCTGGATCCTGATCGTCCTTGCATGGGCGTTCGGCAGTTTGTTGTTGCTGGCGATGCTGGTGTTGCTGCGCGATGTGGTCGGCCTCGTCACCTGGGTGTTCGCGCGGCGCATCGGGCGCGGCATCCTCAAGGGGAAGCGATTGGCGGCGACAGTGGGCGTCGCGGCAATGCTGTTGTCGGCGTTCGGGGTCTGGCAGGCGATCAAGGTACCGCGGGTCAAGGACGTGGAGATCACCCTGGCGGGATTGCCCAATGCGTTCGATGGCTACCGCATCGTGCAGCTTTCCGACCTGCATGCCAGCCGCTTGTTGCCCGGGTCGTGGATCACCGCGGTGGTGGCGCGCACCGATGCCCTGCGGCCCGATCTCATCGTGATCACCGGCGACCTCGAGGACGGCACGCCTGCGGCGCGCGCACGGGATGTGCGCCCCCTGCGCGACCTGCACGCACGCGACGGCGTACTCGCGGTACCCGGCAATCACGAGTATTACGTGGACTATGCCGGATGGATGGTGGCGTTCCGCGAACTCGGGCTGCACATGCTGGTGAACGCGCATGTATTGGTCGGGCGTGATGGCGCGACGCTGGCGGTCGCCGGCGTCACCGATCCGCAGGCCGCGGCGTTTGGGCAGCCACCGCCGGATCTCGCGGCTGCGCTGGCAGATATTCCATCCGGCGTGCCGGTGATCCTCCTGAGTCATCATCCGGGCAATGCCATCGCCAGTGCGCGCGCCGGTGTAGCGCTCGAGCTTGCCGGGCATACCCACGGCGGGCAGATCCGCGGGCCGGACCTGCTGACGAAGTGGGCCAACCGCGGTTTCGTATCCGGCTTGTACCGGGTCGGCGCGATGCAGCTTTACGTCAGCAACGGCACCGGCCTGTGGAACGGCCTGGCCTTGCGGCTGGGGCGGCCCTCCGAGATCACGCGGATTACCCTGCGTTCCGGGCGTCGCTGAGCCGCCTGTGCCCGGTGGTCCCGAAGTACCGACGCGGCAGCGGTGACTGCGCTTCGGTGCAGCTACCATGTGGCTGACGCGAGCAAAGCCGAGGCAGGGGCTTGCAACACGGCACACTACGCCCGAGTGGTGAAATGGGTAGACACAAGGGACTTGAACAATTTGAGCCTTCGGGGGGAAACGCCCGAAGTGAAGCCCGTCAAATTCGGCGAACGCCCTGGATGCCTCGGCACCCGCGCCAACGCCGAGCCAAGCCCGGGTGGCAGCCTGGGAAGGTGTAGAGAGCAGACGGCGGGCACCTACGGCCGCTAGGCTAGGGTGAAGGCGTGCTCCAGACCACGAACGTCCTGCCTCGGGCAGGGTGGCGGCGAAAGCCGAAGTGGGAAGAAAATCCCTCGACCTCACGGTCATGCCGGTTCGAGCCCGGCCTCGGGCACCAATCCAGAGCCGCCCAGGTTCGCACCGCGGCGGCTTCTCCACTTCGGGCCTGCGTTTGAACCATCGATCCCTGCCATGAACGTTTTCAGCCCATGCGGGAGTCAGCGTCGTCGCATCGACGCTTCGCCATGGCGAACACGTGTCAGGTATTCGAAAGTGAACCCGACCGATGATCGTTGCCGCATGAACCTGCGAGGGGATCCGCCATGTTGATCCGAGGTGTGAGCCGGGCAGTGGGGGACATCTTCTATCAGCGCTGCTTCTATCTGTTCCTGATGCTGATTGCCTTCATTGCCGTGGTGTCGTTCATCGAGCCGACCCGGCTGGGCCGCATCGCGATCGCGGGTGCCAATGCATTCCTGGTCGTGGCGACGGTGGCTTCGGTTGGTCGCACCACGCTTTCATTCGTGCTGGCGCTGGTGCTTGCCGTCCCGGCGCTGGTCTATCAATGGATCGCCCTGCAATCCGGCGATCCGCACGCGCTGGTCATGTCGCGGTGGTTTGCCGTCGCGCTGTACGCCACCACGATTGGTTACCTGATGCGCTACGTCTTCAGGCGCGAGGTGATGACCGCCGACAAGTTGTTCGGCGCGGCCTCCATGTACATGCTGATAGGCATCTTCTGGGCGTTCCTGTATGCGCTGGTCGAGAACTACCACCCGGGCTCGTTCACGCTCGGCGGCCAGCCAACGAAACCGGGGTTCTTCGATCTCGTCTATTTCAGCTTCACGGTGCTCACCAGCACCGGATTCGGCGACCTGGCGCCGCTCGGCAGGCAGGCACGTGGCATCTGCACGGTCGAGCAGATCGTCGGCGCGCTGTTCGTCGCCATCCTGATCGCGCGCCTTGCCGGGGTCTATCCACCGGGTACGAGGAAGGATTGATCGCGGAGATGCCACTTCACCATGACGCGCTGGCCGAAGCGGTCGTCGATCCACAATCGTAAAGCGGTACCGCTGCTGGAAGGAAGCGTGCCTGGTATCCCATGGCCGCAGGCTGAAGCCTGCCTGGGTTAGCCGATGTTCTTGACGGTATAGCGCAGCCAGACGCTGTCGCCCTTGCCCTTCTCCACGGCCTTGAGTGAAAACGCGACGGGCGGGTGATCGGGAAGATAGCTCGACTTCTCGAACAGCGTGACGGTGTCGCCCGCGCCGTCCGCCACGGGCGCGAGCACAAGGCTCAGCTCGTCAACGAGGCCCGCCTGCAGGAACGACCAATTGATGAACCCGCCGCCGGAGACCATCAGGGTTTCGATCTTGAACAGGGC
>JAFEDX010000060.1 GCA_018241365.1 Pseudomonadota bacterium | reverse complement strand
CTCACTGCGCCAGTCCTGGCGCAGGCGGGCCACGAAGGCATCGCGGAATGCATGGTCGTTGCTCACGCCGGCGATGGTAGCAGACGGCATCCGGCGTGCTTCACCGACGGTACATCACCGGCACGCGGCGGCCGCAGGGCAGGCGTCGCCGGCGCACGAACACCTCCTTGGCGAGCGCGCGCGCAACCGCGGCGGCAACGACCAGTGACGTGCGCACTGACCCGTACGGCGAGGCCGCGAACACGCGTGGCGTCCAGTCGGCGAGCAGGTCCTTGCGGCGCGTCCGCAAGCTGCGGAACAGCACGCGGCGCAGAAAGTCGGCGATGCCTTGCGCGAACTGCGCATCGCTCACGCATTCGCGTGGCACGTCGAGGATAGCCTCCCAGTAGAGCCGGCGGACCGCATCGTTGGCACCGACCAGGGTCGAGCCCTGCGAGGCGACGCGGTAGGCGACCAGCGGAGTGCCAAGGTGTACGAGCAGACCCCGGCGAGCGTGGCGCAGGTGCACGAGGTAGTCCAGCACGGGGCCCTCGACGGCGAGTGCCGGCGCGACGAGCTCGGAGCGGAACAGCATCGAGCTGCTATTGAGGAAGTTGCCCCGTTGCAGCAGCCCGCCGAGGTCGAAGCTCACATCGCCGACATCGTTGAATACTCCGAGCGGGCTGCCGTCCTCACTGACCGTGAGCGCATTGGCGTAGACCCCCGCAACTTCCGGATGGCCTTCAATGCGTGCAAGTTGCGCCTTGAGCTTGCCGGGCAGCCACCAGTCGTCGCCGTCGAGGCAGGCGATGTAGCGTCCGCGCGCATGCGTGAGCACATAGCGGTAGTTGTCCGAACCACCCAGGCGCCGGGGATGGCGCACGTGGGTGAGCAGCGCCGGGTGCGCGGCGGCGATTTCGGCGACGATGTCGCTGGTGCCGTCATCGGAGGCATCATCGCCGACCAGGATGTGCAGGTCAACGTCGGTGGCCTGCGCGATCACACTCTCCAGGCATTGCCGGATGTACGGCGCGTGGTTGCAGGCGAGGATTGTTACGGCGACGGTCGGAAGGCTCATCGCGAAGATTTTTCTCGATCGACCTGTTTTGCGTGCTCGACCCGGTGGAACAGAGTGAGCATATCCTGCAATGCAGCTATGCGCAGCGCCCACGCGAGAAGTGCGAAGAAGACTGCACCGATCACGGTCAACGCAGCGAGCTTGAGTGGCGGTGGTGCGTCCCAAACGCGGTCGAGCGTGACGACCAACGCCGCCATCGCCAGCCCGATCGCGAACGCCGGCGCAGCTTCACGCAATTGGCGCGTGGCGCCGTAGTCGACCAGCGGCCCCGTGAAGCGCGTCACCAACAGGAATGAAGCTACGCTGTAAAGCACCTGGCTCCATGCAATCCCGATGAGCCCGAATCTCGCTCCGGCGAGCATCAGCGTTACGCCAAGCGCCTTCTTGACGATTTCTATACGGAATAGTCGGCGCGACTGCCCGTGCGCGAGCAGGACGTGGATGTTGATCATGTGCAGTGGTGTGAGCAGTGCCGCAAGGCACAGCACACTCAACAATGGAGCCGCCGGCAGCCAGCGTTCGCCGAATACGGTCCGCACAAAGGGACCCGCCAGCGCGGCCAGTCCCAGCATCATCGGTATATTGATCAGCATCATGCCGCGCACCGCGAATTGCTTGCCACGCCGTAGCACTGCAGGGGCGCCGGTAGCGGCGGAGAACATGGGGAAGACCACCCGCCCGAACACGCCACCGACGAAACCGCCGGGTAATTGCACGGTTGTATCCGCATTGCTGTAATAGCCCAGTTCGCGCGGCGCGAAGATCTTGCCGATGACCAGTGTGTACAGGCGTGCGTAGGCCACATCGAGCAGGTTCGCCGCCATGTAGTAGCTGCCGAAACCGAACAGCCGGCGCAGCGAATCGCGACGGGGCGCGCGCGAGGGCCACCAGCCACCCGTGGCCCACAGCAGCATTGTGGTCACACTGGTGGTTGCGACGATCTGTACTGCCAGCGACCATGCTCCGAATCCGCACAGTGCCATCGCGATCGCCAGCGTGCCGGATACGATCGCGGCTACGACGCCGATCAGCATTTGCCGGCGAAACTGCAGACGCTTGCGCAGAAGGGCCAGCTGGACTGCTCCCAGCGATCCCAGGAAAACATTGAGAGCCATCAACCGCATCAACGGCACTAGTATTGGCAGGTCGTAAAAATCGGCTATGGCCGGGGCAAGTAGGACGAGCACTCCGGTTGCCAGCGCGCCGATCCCCACGCTGCACCAGAACGCGGTGGACAGGTCGACTGCATCGACATCCTGTCGCTGGATCAGCGCGGCCGAGAGTCCCCCATCCACCAGTGCGCTGGCGATCGCGGTAAACAGAACGAGCAACGCCACAGTGCCAAAATCCGCTGGCGTGAGCAGTCGTGCGAGTGCAACAGTGATGGCGAACTGCAGTCCTTGCCGCAGCAGAATGTCCGCGCCGCTCCAGAGTGTGGCGTTAAAAGCGCGCTGCTTCAGCACGACACTGGTCGACGGTACATGCGTGCGGATCGGCTCATCGAGTGCAGACGAGATAAATACTCGAGGTAAGCTCCGGATAATGCATGCCCAGTGCGTAGCAACCATCGAGATAGGCCTGGTCGATCACCCCGTGCTTGATCATCAGGTCGAACTGGAAATTCGCAAACGGCTTGAAAAAGATACCGCCGCGTGCGAGCACATTCAGGCCTGCCTTGCGGACATCGCGTTCGAGTGTGTCGAGGCTGTATGTACAGCGGTGCCCATGCGCGTGTTCGCCCGGCGTCACGGCGTGGTTGTGCTCGATCAACCCCATCTTGACGGCGATCTGGCGCGAGGGCGCGTTTGCGTTTGGAACCACTACGAACAGCCGGCCGCCGGGAGCGAGCCAAGCGCCCAGGCGCGTGAGGTTCGCCACCGGATCGTCTAGATGTTCGAGCGTGTGGACGAGAAAGATTGCATCGTAAACAGGTTCGAGTTTGGCTGTTTCAATTGTCGAATGGACGAACCGGACACGATCCGGTACGCGTTGACGCGCGATTGCGATCAGTTCATCTGCGGCTTCGACGACGGTGAGGTCGTCGAAGTGCTCGGCGAATAAAGCCGTGGACTCGCCTTCGAAGCAGCCGATCTCTAGTCCCTTTCCAGATCCGAAGTAGGGCGCAAGCGAACGCATCATGTAGTGACGTACAATCGAGTCGAAATCGTAGGCGTACTTGCGTTCGGCGTTGTCCTTGAACTCGGCGTTATAGTCGCGCATCGGTTACCTCAGCCCTGTCCGGGCTTGTACATGCGTTTTTTCGGGGGCTGGTACCACTCATCGTAGCCGCAGGGGACGCGCGCGTTGTAGCCGAGTATCTGCCGGACCCGTTCGTTCGGTGGAAAGTCCTCGCCGAGCATCCTCGGATAATCCATCTGCTGTTTGAAGAAGGGCCGCGTGAATGCCAGGGTCAGCGCCATCCGTGACGAACCAGTCGTGTTCGGCGCAGCCGCATGCCAAAGGTTTGAATCGAACAGCACGATGCTGCCCGCAGGTCCGGTCAGACGCACCGCGTGCTGTTCGAGGTATGCGTCGGAGGGCCGCTCGGCGATGCGCTGCGTGCCCGGAACGACCTTGGTTGCGCCATTCTCGATGGTGAACTCGTCGACCATCACCAGCATGTTCAACATGAGGCGGAAGCTGCCCGAATACGTGCGCACGTCGCGATGGAAATGCAGCCCGTGGCGATAGTCAGTGCGATCGGTGTTGTTGATTGCACCGTAGGCGTTGAGGATGTATTCACCGCCGAAATATGCGCTGATGTATGCGTCCAGGAACATCGCGCACAGGAAATCGTGGAGACTGTCGCTGCCGCCAACGACATGGTGGGCGGATCCCTCCATTCCGGCACCGAGTCCGTTCTTCGCCTGCCACTGCCGACAAACTTCCTGGCGTGTCGGAATGTCGCGGCGCAGCCTTACCAGCAGGTCGTCTGGCACGATCCCGGGGAACATCGAGAAACCGGCCGATGTCACTTCGTGGTTGAATTCCCCGATGCCTTTTCCCGTGCTCATCGCATCAAACCCATGCCCGGCCAGCGTTCGGTTCAAAGCACCGCAAAGGAAATCTGCGGCTGGAACGGGAAGCGCTGCAGCTTCAGTTCGCGCAGCCCGAGAGAATCCATCACCGCGCGCGTCTCGCCCGGCCATTGGCGCATGCCGAGCTGGTCGAAAGCGACGATTGCGCCCTTGGGCATGCGTGGCAGGAACGCCTCGATCGCGGCCTTGGTTGGCGCGTACAGATCGAAGTCCAGATAGAGCAAAGCCACGATGAGATGCTGGTTCGCCTCGATGTAGGCGGGAATGGATTCGAGCGCATCGCCTTTCACGAGTTCGACCTTCGGGATGTGCCCGAGCGGACGATAGATGTCGAAGATCCGCACGCACTCCTGCAAATCCTCGTAGGAATCGACCTTCAGGCCGCCTTTCCTGAGATTATCGTTCGTCGCGGCAGAGATGTCCTCTTTAGTCACGTCCACGAACCCCGAGAAGGTATCGAAGCCAATCACCTTGCGGATGTGGTTGAGCGGTTCAAGGATCGCACTCAGGTTTGCCCAAGTCATGACACCACCGCCCATGAAGACGCCGCATTCGATAATTGAGCCATGCACGCTTAACACGCTTTCAAACAGTTTGCTCTTGGCCAGGAAGCGACCGATCTCCGCGACTGGTGCATGCTTGGTGAATGCGCGCAACTTGTCGAGCGTGCCTCCCGGCGCCGCGTCGAAATAGTCAGCGAGCCTGATGTGATATTCGCCGTCCTTCGCGGTCTGGTTCTCCGGCAGGTGGACTTTGAACTGTTCCTTCATACTGCTGCTCCGGAATCCCGTTGTTCGGCTTGGTTGCGCTCTATTTCATGGTAGCGCTCACGTGTGATGCCCACGAGTACCTTGTCCCAGCGGCGCCCGTCGCGGAAATACCATCCCATACGGCGGCCTTCCTCAACCCAGCCGCACTTGCCGATGTAGGTTCGAAGCGACGCTGCGTTGTACTCGATGATATCCGTGTCGAGACGCTCGAGTCCGAGTTCATCGAAGGCATATCGCATGATCGCGCGCACCGTATCGACGCCGTAACCTTTGCCATGTAGGGCCGGATCGCCGATCAGCATGCCGTGGAAAGCGGTGCGGTTCTTCCAATCGATCGACACGAGGTTCGCGGTTCCGATCAGACCAAGATCAGATACTTCGATCGCGAAGCGTTGGTTTAGCGAGTTGCACGAGAGCGACGCGAACCATTCGTCCTGATCGCGCTGGCTGGTCGGAAAATGCCAGCCGCCGATCAGGCGCTGGATTTCGGGATCGTTCGCCCAGCGGTTGAGCAGGAGCAGATCCTCGCGCTCGATCGCGCGTAGGAGGACGTGCTTTCCGACGATGTTCATGACGCCTCCACGGATTCGATCAGGACGTTTGCGATGTACGACATATCGGATTCCCCATAGCGTTGGTCGCAAGGAAGGTAGACGGTGTGGTCACGAAGTCGCAGGCCGACGCGATCGCTGTCCGGAATATCCGCGTCGGGCCAGTATATTGGCGTAAACAGGCATCGTGTTGCCAGTTCGCGGCGAACCCGAGCTGCATCTTTGCACCGGACCGGGCAGCACAACGGAACTGCGTCACGGGGAAGAAAGGGGACTTCGAATCCTTGCGCCCGGAGCCTCGTCGCGAGATGGCGGTAGTTGCGCGTGCGCCGGATTGCGGCAGTCTCGCAATCGACCGATCGCAGAAGCGCCGTCGTGAACTGCGACATCGCAACCGGCGGGCACCCGGACAGGGACGCCTCGGCCTCCTGGAAAAGCGCATAACCGGCATCGACAAGTCCCATCCGTCGTGCAAGCAAATGTCGGCTGCGGGTAAGCGAATCCACTTCGTTGGGCGCATACGGATGCGGCACGGACAGTGCCGTGCGCAGCATTCCGCCATCCGGGACGCCGAAAAATTTTCGCGGTGAATACACTGTCGACGCACCGGTAGGTGCGCGTAAATACATCGACTGCGATGCATCGATTAGCATCCTCCCTGCGCCGAAACGACCAATGGCTTCCGCGACCGCATTCGCGTGGATTCCGAAATAATCGACGCAGACCAGCAGGTCGGTTGCCGCAGGTTCCACATGGCCGGGAATGCCAAGCGTTTCTGAGAGTGTGTAACGTTTGACCGGCGCCCCGAACGCACGCAGAGTGTCGTTGACAGCCCCACAGATGAAGTTCGGAGCCCAAACCTTGGCTGGCCTGGCGGTATTGAGTACCGCTGCGATCGCGGATCGTGCTGACTGGTAGCGGACCGCGTCGTCGATCCAGCCAAGGCCCGCACCACTGTCGCGCTCAAGGGCGAAGTAACCGCCGATCGCGGCCATGGCGCCACCGGCGCTCATTGCACAGTCACCGCGTCAGAGGGAACCAAGTCAAAGTCGTCGAGCATCTCACGCACGCGCGAGGCCGAATTGAACATCAATACGTCGAGGATAGACAACCACGGAACGAAGGCCTGTCCGAGCTGGGGGTATGCGCATGGTCGCGACTGCAGAAAACGCAGATCCATACCCTGCGCCGCGAAAGCACCCTGATCGTACAGCGTGCGGCCACCGATCGCATTGATGTAAGCCGTCGCCCCCATGTGGCGACAAATCGCCAGTACTTTATCCTGACCCACTAGGTCATGGTCGATTCCGAGGGTGGATGACACCACCAGTGGAGTGCCGATGCTCAGGAAGGCACAGACGTCTATGAGTGAGGCATGGATGAACCCGAACAGATTATCCTCACGGCGTTCGACTATACGCTGCAGCAACGGCAAAACGGCGTCGAAGCAGGGCGCACGTCGGTAGGCCTCGGTGATTCGATTTAGCAGCCGGTCCCGATCAAAGTCCGCAGCGATGCTGCGGTCGCGTACGTCTAGAGCGTCCGAGTCCTTCTTCAGCGGCAGCGAGAACACCTCGTCACGACCGTCGAGCAGGAAACGGTTGCGGTTGATCCAGCCCTTCTTGGTGTACTTAATGTTGTCGTAGATTACGAACCGGTCTACCGCGCCGATCAGCTGGAAATAGCCGATGTAGGGCAGAAAGTACGGCTGCATGATTGCGACCTTCATCGGAATGCCTATGACTTCAGGACGTCAAGGTCACGCAGCCATGCCCGCAAATATTCTGAAAGTCGAGTCGATGATGTCGATACAGCCATTCGCGAGGCTGACGCCGTTCGGTAGAACGATCACGCGCTCGGCAACTGTTCGCGTATGTTCCAGCAGCAATTCTGCATGCGGAAACAAATCGCGATACGGTTTCATCTTGTGACATCCCGGCCAGAAATACTTGCGCGCGAGGATGTTCTCGGCATGCAGTGCAGCCACGATGGCGTCGCGCGAAACCGGAAAAGTCTTGTCCACTTCGACGACGACATAATGATGACTGTTGCGTTCGGCCGCAGCATATTCCAGTAGCGAAATGCCGGGAATCCCGGCCAGCGCCCGTTTGTATGCGGCATGATTGCGACGATTGACCGCAAAGATGTCATCGACGCTGTCGAGATTCG
>JAFEDX010000005.1 GCA_018241365.1 Pseudomonadota bacterium | reverse complement strand
TGTTGTTTTCCTGCACCAGGATCGTGGTTTCCGCCACATACTTCTTCGGCCAGAATGCACCGATCGTCAGGGCGAGCAACGCGATCACGGCGAAAATCGCGGCCAGTACGACGCGGTGCCGGCGCGCCTCCTTCCACATCGTCTCGGCCAGCGTCGCGACGTTGAAAGGTACGCTCGCAGGTGGTGGCGGTAGTGCGGGCTGGGCGGTGGTCAGTTCGTTGCTCATGCTCTTCCCTGCGCTGTCTCAGAAGCTGCGCGTCGGCACGGTGATCACGTCGCCGGGCTGCAACGGATAGTTGGTCGCGAGGTCGCCCGATTGCAGGATCTTGTCCAAGCGCACACGATACGCCTTGGTGGTGCCGTCGACCTTGCGGTACAGCACGGTCTCATCGGCGGCCGCGAAGACGTTGACGCCGCCCGCGGCGAGGATTGCGTCCAGCACGGTCATGCCCTGGTGGTAGGGGGCGGAGACCGGGTGCTGGACCGCGCCGGTCACGCTGACCCGGGTCAGGTATTCGTGGCTGCGCAGCTGGGTGACGATCACGGCAACCTGCGGGTCGCGCACGAATGCCTTCAGCTTGTCCTGGATCTCGGTGGAAACTTCAGTTGGCGTCTGGCCGCCGGCCTGCACGTCGCCGATCAGCGGCACCGTGATCTTGCCGTCCGGGCGTACCGGCACGCTGACGCTGAGTTCGGGGTTCTGCCAGACCGTGACCTGCAACTGGTCATCGACGCCGATGTGGTAGCTCGTCACTGCTTCGGGATGGGCGACGACCGGCGGAGCCTGGTTGGAAGCCGGGATGGTGGTGCAGGCAGCCAGCAGCAACAGGCACGCCAAACCGCCCAGACGAATCAGGATATTCATCGCTATGCCCTTTTTGCGTGGGAGTTACGAAAGTGTGAAACGTATCACACTCTGTATTGAGAAACTTCAAGCAATTTGTGTGCCAGATCTCAACTTCATACGCCGTAATAACGCCGGTACCACTCGACGAAACGCCGCACGCCTTCTTCCACCGGAGTATCCGGCTTGTAGCCGGTATCCGCCATCAATTCAGAGACTTCCGCGCTGGTGTCGGGTACGTCACCGGGTTGCAGTGGCAGCAGGTTCTGCTCGGCCTTGCGGCCCAGGCAGGCTTCCAGCACCTCGATGTAGTGGGAAAGCTGGACGGGATGGCTGTTGCCGATGTTGTACACCCGGTACGGCGCCGACGAGGTCGCGGAGTTCGGGTGCAGGGGGTCGTAGTGCGGGTCCGGGTTTGGAACGTGGTCCAGGGTGCGGATCACGCCCTCCACGATGTCGTCGATGTAGGTGAAGTCGCGCGTGTGGTGGCCGTGGTTGAAGACGTCGATGGGTTCACCGGCCAGGATCTTGCGGGTGAACAGGAACAGCGCCATGTCTGGACGCCCCCACGGTCCGTACACCGTGAAAAAGCGCAGGCCGGTGGTCGGCAGGCCATAGAGATGGCTGTAGGTGTGCGCCATCAATTCGTTGGCCTTCTTGGTGGCCGCGTACAGGCTGACCGGATGATCGACCGGGTCCTGCACCGAGAACGGCAGCTTGCGGTTGGCTCCGTACACCGAGCTGGATGAAGCATAGACAAGGTGTCCGACCTTGCCGTGGCGGCAGGCTTCCAGGATGTTGATGAAGCCGACCAGGTTGGATTCGACGTAGGCGTAGGGGTTTTCGATGGAGTAGCGCACCCCGGCCTGCGCAGCCAGATTCACCACGCGCTGCGGCTTGAAGTCATGGAACACACGTTCCAGCGCCGGCCGGTCCTCGATGCCCAGCTTGGCGAACCGGAAATTCGCGTGCGGCGTCAGGCGATCCAGCCGCGCCTGCTTCAGGCTGACGTCGTAGTAGTCATTGAGGTTGTCCACGCCCAGCACCTCGTCGCCACGCGCCAGCAGGCGGTGCGAGAGGGCGGAGCCGATGAAGCCGGCGGCGCCGGTGACGAGGATGCGCATGGAAACCTCCGGGACTAATGGTTTTTCACCTTCTCCCTCCGGGAGAAGGTGGCGCGCAGCGCCGGATGAGGGTTCGGGCTTGCGCAGGACGAATTCGCGCACGAACCGCTGCCATGTCGCAAATGCGCACCCTCACCCGCCCCTCCGGGGCACCCTCTCCCGAAGGGAGAGGGGAACATCGCGGAAGCATTGTTTGGCTTGGTGCGGATCATTCGCGGCTTCCCTTACAGACGATCGTCCACCGCGCCTCGCGGCAGCACGTTCTTGACGTCGAACAGCACGCAATCGGGTTTGCCGAGCCCGCGCAGCGCCGCCGCGCCCATGTCGGTGAACTGGTGGTGCGCTACCGCCAGCACGATGGCGTCATAGGTGCCGGGACGCAAGTCGGGCTTCAAGCCGATGCCGTATTCGTGCTGCGCTTCGGCAGGATCGACCCACGGGTCGTACACGTCGATGTCGGCATGGCAGGCCTTGAATTCATCGATGATGTCGGTAACCCGCGTGTTGCGCAGGTCCGGGCAGTTTTCCTTGAAGGTCAGGCCGAGGACCAGCACCTTCGCGCCCGCGACATGGATGCGCCGCTCCAGCATCAGCCGGATCACCCGCTCGGCCACGATTCGGCCCATGCCGTCGTTGATGCGGCGGCCGGACAGGATCACTTCGGGGTGGTAGCCGATTTCCTGGGCCTTGTGGGTCAGGTAATACGGATCGACGCCGATGCAGTGCCCGCCGACGAGACCCGGCCGGAACGGCAGGAAATTCCATTTTGTGCCGGCGGCTTCCAGCACGTCCAGCGTATCGATGCCCAGCTTGTGGAAGATCAGCGCCAATTCGTTGATCAGGGCGATGTTGAGGTCGCGCTGGGTGTTCTCGATGACCTTGGCGGCCTCGGCTACCTTGATGCTGGACGCCTTGTGGGTGCCTGCGCTGACCACGCGCTGATACAGCGCGTCCACGAAATCGGCGGCCTCGGGTGTCGAGCCCGAGGTGACTTTCTTGATGGTTTCGAGGCGATGCTGCTTGTCACCCGGGTTGATGCGTTCCGGGCTGTAGCCGGCAAAGAAATCGACGTTGAACTTCAGGCCCGATTCGCGCTCGATGATCGGCACGCACACTTCCTCGGTTGCGCCGGGGTACACGGTCGACTCGAAGATCACCACGCCACCGCGCCCGATGGCCTGGCCGACCGTGCGGCTGGCCGATTCGAGCGGGCGCAGGTCCGGGCGCTTGGCGCGGTCGATCGGAGTCGGCACCGTCACGATGAAAACATTGCAGCCCTTCAGATCCCTGGCATCGTGGCTGCAGCCGAGTTGGGTCGCGCTGCGCAGTTCGTCCGGCGACACTTCAAGGGTGTGGTCGCGGTGCTGCTTCAGCTCCTCGATGCGGGCCACGTTGACGTCGAAGCCCAGCGTGGGCAATTTCCGTCCAAAACCGACCGCCAGCGGCAGGCCGACGTAACCCAGCCCGATGACAGCGAGGCGGATGGCTTCGGGGCGGGGCAGCGAGGCAATGGACATGCGGATTCCTTGTGAAGGACGTGCGTGATTCCAAGGCCGGTTATGCTCGCACGCGTCGCCTGAATTGCAAGGCTGCGAGGGCGATGCCGATCAGCACGATGCCCAGCCATTCGGCCGGCGACGGGCGTTCACCCAGCAGCCCCCATGCAAACAACACGCCAGCGACCGGCACTGCAAGGCTGGTAAGTCCAGCCACGTTGGCCGACAGGCGTTGCACGATCAGCGCCCACACCGCCCAGCAGATGCCCGACGACAACAGCCCGTTGTAGAGCAATGCGGCGATGTATTCACCGGTATACGACACCGCGCGCTCGTGGCTGGCGAGTGCGAGGATCACGAGGCCCGCCGTGCCGATCAACATTTGCCAAGCCGTCAGGCGCAGGGGCGTGACGTCGGGGTGTTGCTGGAACACGCGCTTGGACAACACCGTCGCGATCGCCCAGGCCAGCCCTGCCAGCAGCGCGAGCGTGATGCTCTCCGGTTCGCCGATGGGTTTCCACGGCTCCACCACGCACACGAAACCCGCCGCGGCCAGCGCGATGCAGATCCAGCGGGCAAGGCCCGGTTTCTCGTGCAGCCACCACCACGCCAGCGGCACCACCCAGAACGGCATGCTGTAGGCCAGCAGCGCGGTCTTGCCGGCCCCGCCCGACACCAGCGCCCATTGCGCCAGCGCCTGGAAGGCCATCGTCTGGCACAGGCCGATCACGATCGTCGGCAGCCATGGCGTGGGTTTGAGGTTCTTGCGCTGCAGCGCGAGCAGTGCGAACAGCACCACGGTGCCGATCACGTAGCGCTGCGCGCTGAAGGTGAACGGACCGCTGTAGCGGGTCGCAACTTTCATCACCGACCAGTTGAGGCTCCATACCACGGTCAGGATCAACAGCCCGATCCATGCCGCGCGGGTGGAGTTGCGGGCGTCCGTCATGCCGATAAGCGTTCGCAAAGGAAGGCGTAGGATAGTGCGCCACGATTTCCAGCGAGGCCTGACACATGCGCAAATCCCTGGTGGTTTTGGCCGCGGCGCTGGTATTGACGGGCGCAGCGACTGTCGCAGTGGCGGGTCAGGCTGGTTCAGGTTGGCGGACCGTGGACCGCCATGCGCTCGGTGGCGAGGGCGGCTGGGATTACCTCGCGATCGATCAGGCTACACAGCACCTGTATGTCAGCCGTTCGGACCGCGTGATCGTGCTGGATGCAGCGAGAATGCCATCCATGGCCAAGAGCTCCGTCATCGGCGAGATCGACGGATTGTCAGGCGTGCACGGCATCGCACTCGCCGACGATTTGCGGAAAGGCTTCATCAGCAACGGGCGCGCGAACACCGTCACGGTGTTCGATCCCGCCACGCTGCAGGTCGAACAGACCATTGATGTCGGCGCCAAGGATCCCGATGCCATCCTGTACGACCCGTATTCGAAGCGCGTGTTCACTTTCAACGGCGACAGCAACGACGCCAGCGTGGTCGACGCAAAGAGCGGCAAGCTGCTGGGTCATGTGGCCTTGCCGGGACGGCCTGAGTTCGCGGTCAGCGACGGGCAGGGGCACGTGTTCGACAACATCGAGAGCAGGAACGAACTGGCCGAGATCGACCCGGTCGCGATGAAGGTCATCGTCACCTGGCCGCTCAAGGACTGCGATTCCCCGTCCGGGCTCGCGATCGATGTCGCGCACCATCGCCTGTTCTCGGTGTGCCAAAACAAGGTGATGGCCGTGACCGACTCCACCAACGGCCAGCAAGTTGCCAGCGTGCCGATCGGCGAAGGCCCGGATGCCGCGCGCTATGACGCCAGGCGCGGACTGGTGTTCAGCTCCAATGGCCGCAGCGGCACCCTGACCGTGGTGCATCAGGATGATCCGGACCACTACACCGTGCTGCAAAACGTGCCGACGCAGAAGAGCGCGCGCACGATGGCGCTGGACGAAGCCAGCGGCCGGATTTACCTGTCGGCGGCAGAGCTCGGGCCGCGTCCGCAGCCGACAAAGGCACATCCGCATCCACGGCCGACGATGAAGCCGGGCAGTTTCACGATCCTCGTGGTTGGGGACGCAGTCGGCAGGTAGGAGGGCCGGAAGGCCCGACCGTCGCGGCTTCCACCGCTCCTACACGGGCGTCCTTGGCCCGCGGCGGCTGAGCACTTCGAAGCGGGTTTCGCGCCCGCCGTACAACGGCAAGGCATCGGCGGGGAAGCCCCACGCGTGCAGCGTCACCACTTCCCAGGTCGCGGGAATACGGCCGTCGTCGTGACGCGTTGCGTACGCGTCGAGCATGGCCTTGAAACGCGCCTTGCCGGTGAGTCCGCGCGCACGTTCGACATCGGCGTTGGTGGCGCCCAGGCCCTTCAGGTCGGCGAGCAGCGTGCGCACATCGGCGTAATGCATGTGGATATGGTCGGCGTCGAGCACCGGATCCTTCAATCCCGCCGCGAGCGCGGCATCGCCGAGGTCGTGCAGGTCGAGGAAGCGACCAACGTGCGGTTGTGCGGCATCGACGGCGGCCCAGGCGGCGCGCAACTCGTGCAAGGTGTCCGGGCCGAGGCTGGACGCCACGAGGAAGCCGCCGGGTTTCAGTACGCGCACGCATTCGCGGAACAGCTCGCGTGGCGTGTCGCACCATTGCAGGAGGAGGTTGGAATACACCACGTCCATGCTGTGGTCGGGAAACGGCAACGCCAGTCCGTCTGCGCATACGCGCGTGAAGGGTTTCAGCCAGCCGGCGTGTTTGCGCGCCCGCTGCAGCATCGGTAGCGATACGTCCAGCGCGATGACTTGTGCCTCACGCCAGCGCTTCTTCAAACGCGCGGTGCCACGCGCGGTGCCGCAGCCGACGTCGAGCACGCGTTCAGGCTTGCCTTCGTAGTAATCGAGGCTGTCGAACAACCGTGATTCGACCTCGCGTTGCAGTACGTCGTGCTGTTCATACGTCGTCGCCGCGCGCGCAAACGCACGGCGCACTTGCCGGGGGTCGAGTCGCTGGTCGTTCATGCCGTGGCCGCCGCGCACAGGGGTTCGAGCGCGGCCACGACTTCGCGGGTGTGGCCGATGAAGGGCGCATGGCCGCCACCTGCAATGCACGTGAATGCACCACCGCATTGGTCCGCGCTCCATTGCATCGCCTGCCACGGGATCAGCCGATCGCGGCGCCCCGCGATCCACGCGCTGGGTTGCGTGAGCTCATGCACGCGTGCGCGCAAGTCGCTGTGTTCCAGCACGCCCAGGCCTTCCACCAGCGCACGCACAGCCGGCGGGTGTTCGTTGAAGGTATCGGCGCGCAGCTTGCGCAAGTCGGCCTGCGCGCAATCACTGCCCAGTGCCTCCAGCGCCATGAAACGTTCGAGCGTTCCCTCGTAGTCGGTTTCGAGGTCGCGTCCGAAGTTCTGCAGGATCTCGGGCGATACAGCGTGCGGCCAATCGCCGCCCCGCACGAAACGCGGCGAGGCGCACAGCATCGCGAGCGCCTGCACCTGGTGTGGGAAATCCAGCGCCGCCTGCAGCGCGTACAGCCCCCCCAGCGACCAGCCCAGCCAGATAGCTGGCGGTACACGATCGACCATGGCTCGTGCGCATTCGGCAGGCTGCAACGACGTCGTGCAATCGCGCGAGCGGCCGTGCCCCGGCAGGTCGACCACGTGCAGCGTGCAACGGTCACGCGCCGCCTCGATGAGTGGCGCGAACACGCCGCCGTGCATCGCCCAGCCGTGCAGCAGCACGAGGTGCGTGTCGCCGTGGCCTTCGGTGTGGATGAAGAGTTGGGACATGGACCGGTAATGATAAATGCGGGTCAGCGCGGCAGGTACGCCAAGGCATCCAGCAGCCGGTCCACGTCGGCTTCCATGTGCGCCGCGGACAGCGTCACCCGCAGACGGGCCTTGCCCTGCGGCACCGTGGGCGGGCGGATCGCGGTAACGAGCAAGCCCGCGGCCTCCAAAGCCTGCGCTGCCATGACCGTTGAGCCCGCGTCTCCCAGGACGATCGGCTGGATCGCCGTACGCGAGTTCGCGAGCGGCAGGCCGAGTTGCGCGGCACCGGCGCGGAAGCGTGCGATCAACGCTTGCAGTTTGTCGCGCCGCCAGTCCTCGTCGCGCGCGATGCGCACGGCTGCCGTTGCGGTTGCAGCCAAGGCCGGCGGCATGGCCGTGGTGTACACGAAGGTGCGTGCGAACTGCGTCAATCCGTCGATCAGCGCGCGACTGCCGGCGACGAACGCGCCCATGCAGCCCACCGATTTGCCGAGCGTTGCCATCAGCACCGGTGCGTCGTGTTGTGACAATCCGGCTTCGGCAACGCTGCCGGCGCCATTCGGGCCCAGCACGCCCAGGCCGTGCGCGTCGTCGACCATCAAGGTTGCGCCGTCACGGCGGCACAACGCGGCGAGTTCAGCCAGCGGCGCGACGTCGCCGTCCATGCTGAACACGCCATCGGTCGCGAGCAATGCGGGTTGTTCCGCGCAGGCCGCGAGTTGGCGTGACGCGCCTGCGGCATCGCCATGCGGATAGCGCTTCAACGTGGCGCCGGCGAGTCGCGCCGCGTCCAGCTGGCTCGCGTGGTTCAACTTGTCCTGCACGCATACCCCGTTGTGGTCCAGTAACGCCTGCAACGTGCCAAGGTTGGCCAGCCAGCCGGACGAGAACAGCAGCGCGGCGGCGCGGCCCGTCCATTCGCATAACGCTTCCTCCAGTCGCGCGTGCTCCCGGCGATGGCCGCAGACAAGGTGCGCAGCGGTGCTGCCGACGCCGCATTCGTTCGCGGTCTCCTGCAATGCCTTGATGATGCGTGGGTCCTGCGCGAGGCCCAGATAGTCGTTGCTGCAGAAGTTCAGCAGTTCGCGGCCGTCGACCATCACGCGCGTGCTGCGCGCCTGATCGAGCGTCCGCACGCGTCGCAACAACCCCGCGCGCTCGCGTTCGGCCACGCGCAGCGCTAGCGTTTGCAACAGATCAGGGCGCATCAGCTCGAACCCCTCTCCCTGTGGGAGAGGGGCAGAGGTGAGGGTACGGTCTGGTGGAAGGGTGACGAACGTGTGGCAAACATGGGTGTGACCGTGATTCCGGACCCTCATCCCCGCCCTTCTTCCGGCGGGAGAAGGGAGTAAAGCTCACGCCACGTGCGGGCACGCTTCCAGGATGTCGGCGTGGGTCGTGACGACCGTCTGCGATTCCGTTTCGATGTGCAGCGGGTGCAGATCCAGCCGTGCGAACAGCGCGTGGTCGTGCTCGACGTCCGGGTTGCCGGTGGTCAGCAATTTCTCGCCCATGAAGATTGAACCCGCACCTGCGAAGAAACACAGCGCCTGCAGTTCATCGCTCATCTGCTGACGGCCGGCCGACAGGCGCACGATCGATTCCGGCATCACGATGCGTGTCACCGCGATGGTGCGTACGAATTCGAACGGATCCATGTCGGGTGCGTGTTCCAGCGGCGTGCCGGGCACGCGCACCAACTGGTTGATCGGCACCGACTGCGGGTGTTCGGGCAGGTTGGCCAGCGCCTGCAACAGACCGGCGCGCTGCGTGCGCGTCTCGCCCATGCCGACGATGCCGCCGCAACAGGTTTTCAAACCCGCGTGGCGGATTTCGTCCAGCGTGTCGAGGCGATCCTCGAACTCGCGTGTGTGGATGATCTCGCCGTAGAAGTCGGGCGCGGTGTCGAGGTTGTGGTTGTAATAGTCGAGCCCGGCGTCCTTCAGTTGCCGTGCGTGGCCCTCGCCCAGCAGGCCCATCGTCGCGCAGGTTTCCAGTCCGAGTGACTTCACTGCGTGGATCATCTCCGCGACCTTCGGGATGTCGCGGTCCTTCGGCCCGCGCCACGCCGCGCCCATGCAGAAGCGCGAGGCGCCGGCGGCCTTGGCTGCGCGCGCGCGTTCCAGCACGGCGTCCACATCCAGCAGTTTCTGCGCTTCGACGCCGGTGTGGTAACGCTGCGCCTGCGGGCAGTATGCGCAGTCCTCGGGGCAGCCGCCGGTCTTGATCGACAACAGGGTCGAAACCTGCACCGCGTGCGGGTCGTGGTGGGCTGCGTGCACCGCGTGCGCGCGCGCCAGCAGGTCCATGAACGGCAGGTTGAAGATGGCCTCGATTTCAGCCAGTGCCCAATCGTGCCGGACCGCGAATTCGGAGGTCATTCCGTCCATCGCTGCGTTCGACCTTCTATATAGTGACCGACAAGTGTCGAGGGACGCAGGAATGTCTGTCAACTTCACGACGCATAAACTGGTTGACGAAGCCCTGGACGCACTGCTGCCTTCGCATTGCCTGCTGTGCGGGGCGCGCGGACAGGGCGCGTTGAGCCTGTGTCGCGATTGCGCGGCGGAATTGCCGCGCAACACGGCGTGTTGCGCGCGCTGTGCCCTGCCGCTGGAGGCGCCGGCGCCGTTGTGCGGGCGTTGCATCAAGCGCGAGCCGCCGTGGAGCGCCGCCTGGGTGCCGTTTCGCTACGAATGGCCGCTGGCGCAACTGGAAGCACGCTTCAAGTTCGGGGGCGATCTCGCCGCCGGCCGCACGCTGTCACTGGCGTGGATCGCATCAGCGTCGCCAGTGGATTTGCCGCAGGCCATCGTGCCGGTGCCGTTGCATCACTCGCGCCTGCGCCGGCGCGGCTACAACCAGGCGCAGGAACTCGCCAAACCACTGGCAAAACATCTTGGCGTACCGATGCTGCACGGCGCGTTGCAGCGAACGCGCGCCACCGCTGCACAGACCGAACTGACCGCCGTGCAGCGCCGCCGCAACGTGCGCGGCGCTTTTACTGTGCGCTTCGACGATGCGCCGCCCGAGCACGTCGCCGTGCTGGACGACGTATTCACCACCGGCGCGACGCTAGGAGAATGCGTGCGCATGCTGAAGCGTGCAGGCGTGTCGCGCGTGGATGCGTGGGCCTTGGCGCGGGCGCCCAAAACCTGACACCTGTCACTGGTCCGTGGGTCGTCCCTGACCCACACTGGCGTACCTGTGATCCACCCAACCGGGGGTAACGTGAGGACCGGATTCCGGATTGGTGTCTGGGTCGGCGGTGGTGTGCTGGTGCTGGTCGGCGCGTGCGCGTTGCTGGCGTTTGCGTTCTTCCACAAGTTCTATCCGGCGGCGCCGGCCGCCCGCTACCCGCCTGCGCATGATCTCGCCACGGCGCAAAGGCAGGATCTCGATTACTTCAAGCGCTATTTCGGGCTCAACCGCAGTTATTCGCCGGCGTCACTTGCGGAAGCCAAGGCGGTGTGGCGCGATACCGAAGGCAAGGCCGGCGCGCTCTCGCCGGCACAGTTCGACCTTGCGATCATGCGCATGGTGGCCTTGGCCGACGCCGGTCATTCGCAGATCTACAAGCCCTCGCTGTACGCCACGGCCAACCGCATTCCCTGCCGGTTCTACCGCTTTGCCGACGGCTGGTACGTGGTGCGCGCCGGCCCGCCATGCCACGCATTGCTTGGCGGCAAGCTGCTGACACTCGATGGCCAGCCCGCGGCAACCCTGGCGGACAGGATGTACGCGTATTCGCTGGGGCCGCGCAATCATTACGACCAGTACGTCTCGCCGTTCTACCTGGAGTCGCCGGACCTGCTGCACGCAGCCGGGTTGACGCCCACGACTAACGGGCTGACCGTGGCGGTTCGAATGCGCGATGGCACGTCGCGCCAAGCAACCATCGCGGCGGATCCGCCCGATCCGCAGGCGGTGAAGGCCGGTTCCGACTGGACCGATGCGTATTCGGACGCCTACCTTGCGCCACAGCGCATCGCGGGCGAGCCCGCTGACTGGGCGACCCTGCTGCCGCGCGATGCGCAGATGCCGCTGTTCCTGCGCGATTACGGCAATCCGTTCCACAGCACGTGGTGGCCTGAAACCCGGACGCTGTACGTGCAGTTCCGCAGCAATGAAGACGAGCCGGGCCATCCGATCAGGCCGTTCATCGCACACGTGGAGCAGGCGATCAAAACCGACCAGCCGCGCTTCATCGTGCTGGACCTGCGGCTGGATCAGGGCGGCAACTTCACGACCACGGCCGGGCTCATGCAACACATCACGACCCTGTCAGGCTCGATCGGGCACGTGTACGTATTGACCAGCGCCTGGACATTTTCGGCGGGCAACATCAGCCTCGCACTGGTCAAGGAGCATGGCGGCGGCAAGGTCACGACCATCGGCGAGCCGGTCGGGGATCATCTGCGCATCTGGGCCGAGGGACGCGGCATGCAGTTGCCCAATTCGAAGCTGTGGGCGCATTACGCGACCGGCTACGAGGATTACTCGAAGCCATGCTGGGGGCATCGCGACTGTTTCTGGGTCATGTTGTTCTACCCCACGCACGTCCAGTCGTTCGACCCCGACGTGCGCGTGGCCTATACCTTCGACGATTACCTGCACGGCCGCGATCCATTGCTGGACAAGGCGCTGGAGCTCGCGGCGAAGGCGCGCTTGTAGGAGCGGTGGAAGCGCGACCATGAAGACCGCACATCGCAAGCGCCATCACACGCCGTCCATGGCCAAGCGCTCCATGATCGGGCTTTCCGGCCCTCCTACTTGATTGCCAGTGCCACCACGATTCCCAGCCACACCACGCCACCCACCCAGTTGTTGTTGCGGAACGCAGCGAAGCAGGCATCGCGTTGGCGCCAGCGCATGTTCCACAACTGCCATGCGAACAGCAGCAGCGCCACGCCGAGGCCGGCGAGGTACGGCCATTCGAGCTGTGCGCGCTGGCCCACCAGCAGCAGCGTGAACAAGAGCGTCGCCATCAAGATCCCGAGGATCGGCAGGTCGGCCTCGCCGAACAGGATCGCGGTGGACTTGGCGCCCGCGCGGATGTCGTCGTCGCGATCGACCATCGCGTATTCGGTGTCGTAGATCACCGAGAACAGGATGTTGCCGAGGAACAGCAGCCAGGCGACCGGCGGCACGCCGTTGGTGATCGCGGCAAACGCCATCGGAATGCCCCAGCCGAACGCCGCGCCCAGCACCACCTGCGGCAGCTGCGTGTAGCGTTTGGTGAACGGATACAGCAGCGCCAATGCCGCGCCTGCGAACGACAGGTAAATCGTCAGGCGGTTGGTGAACACCACTACCAACACGAAACCCAACAGCGAAAGGCCCACGAAACACGCCACGGCTTCCCAAGGTTTCACGCGCCCCGCTGCGAGTGGCCGGCCCGCGGTACGCGCGACCTGCGGATCGAGCTTGCGGTCGGCGAAGTCGTTCATCGCGCAGCCCGCCGCGCGCATCACGAACACGCCGACGGTGAACACGATCAGGTATTTCCACTGCGGCACCGCATCGTTGCCCGCCAGCCACAGTGCCCACCAGGTCGGCCACAGCAGCAGCAGCGCGCCGATCGGACGGTCCATCCGCACCAGCACCAGCAGGTCGCGCGCCTTGTCGCGCCACCCCACGGGCAGCGCGCGCAGCAGGAATTCGATGGTGCGCGTCGAACGCGGTGAAGCATCGGCCGGGCGCGATGTGTCGGGCGCTGCGGGCGCCTGCAGGTCCACGCCGCGCGCATCGAACAAGGGCAACTCGGCCTGCTCGACAGGTTTCGCGGAGGCGTGTGGTTTGCGGCTGGTGATGTGCTTGCGGGGCATGCAGGGCGGTGCTGGAGGAATGTCCTGGGAAGGTGACGAAGATACATGCCCTCGGCGGAGAGCCCGGCGACGGATCGACGGCTGGAACAGCGTCGGATTGTCGCGCAGCCGACGGCTGGCTCCAACCCGTGCGTGGCACCAGTCGACGCGGTCAACCGGGACGATTGGCACAGCCGCGGCGCGGCTGGCGCGGTTATGCTCGCCCGATTCCGGAGCCGTGGGGCAGACCCGATGAGCCTGATCCTATGAACATGATCCTATGAACATGATCCTATGAACATGATCCAGCAACTCACCCGCCACAAGACGGTCGAACAGTTGCAGTCCGAAGCCGGCAGCCGCGGCGAGTTCCGTCGCGTGCTGGGCGTCTGGCAGCTCACCGCGATCGGCATCGGCGCGATCATCGGCGTCGGCATCTTCGTGCTGGCCGGCCAGCAGGCCGCGGTCAACGCCGGGCCGGCGGTGGTCGTCAGCTTCATCGTGGCCGGCATCGGCAGCGCCTGCGCGGCGTTGGCCTACGCCGAGTTCTCGGGGATGATCCCGGTCACCGGCAGCGCCTATACGTACAGCTACGCAGTGCTGGGCGAGCTGTTCGCGTGGATCATCGGCTGGGACCTGATCCTCGAATACGCGCTGATCGTCGCGGTGGTCGCGATCGGCTGGTCAGGTTACGTGCAGGCGCTGATCACGCAACTGTTCGGCGCGCACCTGCCGGTGTGGCTGCAGGGCGCCTACGATCCGGCCAATCCCGGCTCGGGCAAGGTGTTCGACGTGGTGGCGGCGGCGATCTCGCTGGTGATCGCGTGGATGCTCACCATCAAGACCGAATGGGGCGCACGCGCCAACACGGTGATCGTGGTGATCAAGGTGATCGGCGTGCTGCTGGTGATCGCGGTCGGCGCGTTCTATGTCAATCCCGCCAACTGGCATCCGTTCGTGCCGCCACTGACGCACGCCGCAGACGGTACCTCGCGTTTCGGCTGGGCCGGCGTGCTGGCGGCATCCAGCATCGTGTTCTTCGCGTGTTTCGGCTACGACACGCTGACCACCGCCGCCGAGGAAGCGAAAAATCCGCAGCGCGACCTGCCGCGCGCGGTGCTGCTGTCGCTGGCGATCTCGATGGCGCTGTACATCGCGGTGTCGCTGGTGCTGACCGGCATGGTGCCGTATCCGCAGCTGAACTCCGCGGCGCCGGTGGATTCGGCCTTCAAGGCGCTGCATCTCGACTGGGTGCGCGGCATCATCAACGTCGCCGCGGTGGCGGGGCTCACCAGCGTGCTGTTCGCGTTCATGCTGGGCGCGGCGCGCATCTGGTTTGCGCTGTCGCGCGATGGCCTGCTGCCCGGATGGTTCGCGCACGTGCACCCGCGCTACGGCACGCCGCATCGGCCCACCGCGATCCTGGGCCTCTTCAGTGCGGTGGTCGCGGGCTTCCTGCCGATCGGCGAGGTCGCCGAGCTGGTGAACATCGGCACGCTGTCCGCGTTCATCGTGATCTGCCTGTCGGTGCTGATCCTGCGCGTGCGCCGCCCGGACGTGCGGCGCGGCTTCCGCTCGCCCGCGCTGTGGCTGGTCGCGCCCATCGGCATGCTGTTCTCGCTGTTCCTGATCATCGGCTGGCCGTGGGTCACCGGTGGCCAGTTCCACATGATCGGCGGCCTCGCGCGGATCACCATCGATCGTTTCGTCGTGTGGATGGCGGTCGGCCTGATCGTGTATTTCGCCTACGGCATCCGCCACAGCCATCTGGCGCGCGACGACTGAATCTTCACTTCCTGCGTATTAGGGTGCGTTTTTTTGCAAGGAGACAAGGAGTCTTCCTGCACCTGTTGTGCTGCCTGGTCGCGAGTACGCTCGCTCCTGCTGCAAGCCATGCAGGAGCCTGTGTGCGGGCGACCCGCCGTGACAGATGCTTCGAGGCGCTCCTGACAGAATGATCGACCTGTACTACTGGCCGACACCGAACGGCCACAAGATCACCCTGTTCCTCGAAGAAACAGGTTTGCCCTACACCATCAAGCCGGTCGATATCGGCAGGGGCGACCAGTTCAAGCCCGAATATCTCGCGATCTCGCCCAACAACAAGATGCCGGCGATCGTCGATCACGGTCCGGTCGATGGCGGAGCGCCGCTCAGCGTGTTCGAGTCCGGCGCGATCCTGGTCTATCTCGCCGGCAAGACCGGGCGCTGCATTCCGAAAGATGCGCGCGGCAAGGTCGAATGCCTGGAATGGCTGTTCTGGCAGGTGGGTGGGCTCGGGCCGATGACCGGCCAGCATGGCCATTTCAGCAACTACGCGCCGGAGAAGATCCCCTACGCGATGGATCGCTATCGCAAGGAATCCGAACGCCTGCTCGACGTGCTGGATCGCCGCCTCAAGGGCCGCAGGTTCATCACCGGCGACGACTACACCATCGCCGACATGGCGTGTTGGCCGTGGATCGATCCGTACTCCAAGGCACCGTTGAATCTGGAACCCTTCGCCGAAGTGCGCCGCTGGCGCGCTGCCATCGCGGCACGTCCCGCCACGATCCGCGCGCTCGCGCGCGGCGAAGAAGTGAGCCCATCCTCAGGGAAAACCATGGGCGACGAGGAAAAGAAGATCTTGTTCGGGCAGGGCGCTCGAAGCCCTTGATTTACCTGCTGCGCTCGGCAGCTTGCGCGCCGGCGGTGCTCGCAATGCTCACGTACTGGCGTGTACGCTCCGCTTGCTGCGCTCCGGCGTCACGCAATCGGCCTTCGCTCGCGACGGTAACTCAAGGGCTTCATTCGAAGCACCCATGCCATCCGGGCTATGCGTTGCGATGCGGGCGGTGCTACGTTCGATGGGTTGACCATTCCGTTGGAGCCGCGCATGTCCTGTTTGCCCCGTCGTTCACCGTTGCCGGTCCGTTTGCCCGTGCTGCTCGCGTTGGGCCTTGCCGGTTTGGGCTTCGCCGGCGCCGCGCTCGCCGATGCCGCCGACGCGCACATCGCACCACCGCAGGACACACCCTACGCCGGCACCATCAAGATCCACGTCGATGCCAGCGACACTGCGCAGGGCATTTTTCGTGTGCAGGAAACCATTCCGGTGCAGACGGGCGAATTGACGCTGCTGTATCCGAAGTGGATCCCCGGCAATCATTCGCCGACCGGGCCGATCGACAAGCTGGCGGGGCTCACCATCACCGCCAATGGCAAGCCGCTGGCGTGGACGCGCGACAAGTACGACGTGTACGCGTTCAAGGTGGACATCCCGCAAGGCGTGTCCAGCATCGACGTCGGTTTCCAGTTCCTGTCGGCGCGCGCGCGCGGCCAGGGCCCGATCGAGATGACCGACAAGATGCTCGATCTCGTTTGGAGCAAGGTGTCGCTGTATCCGGCCGGGCATTACACGCGCGACATCACCTTCGCGCCCAGCGTTACGCTGCCGGCCGGGTGGCAGTTCGGTACCGCGCTGGAACGTGTTGATGACGGCGGGGCTTCGCAGTCGGGCGACACCACCGCCTTCAAGCCGACCACCTACAACACGCTGGTCGATTCGCCGATGTATGCCGGCAAGTATTTCAAGCGGCTCGACCTTGCGCCGAATGCCAAGGCGCCGGTGCACATGGACATCTTCGCCGACGCGCCGAAAGACATGGAAGTCACGCCGCAGCAATTGCAGGGCCTGCGCAACGTCGTCGCCCAGGCGCACAAGCTGTTCGCCTCGCACCACTACGATCACTACGACTTCCTGTTCTCGCTGTCGGACAGCCTGAGCGGCAAGGGGCTGGAACACCACCAGTCCAGCGAGGACGGCACGCGCGCCGACTTCTTCACCAACTGGAAGGACAACTGGCCGACCGTCGGCGGCCTGCTGGCGCACGAATACGCGCACTCGTGGAACGGCAAGTTCCGCCGCCCGGCCGACCTGTGGACGCCCAACTTCAACGTGCCGATGGGCGACTCGCTGTTGTGGGTGTACGAAGGCGGCACCCAGTACTGGGGCTACGTGCTGGCCGCGCGCTCCGGGTTGTGGACGCCCGAACAGTTCCGGCAGGCCATCGCGATGGTGGCCGGCACCTACGACCGCGATCGTCCCGGATTCGTGTGGCGCACGCTGCAAGACACCACCAACGATCCGACCATGGCGCAGCGCGCGCCGCGGCCGTACCGCAGCTGGCAGATGGGCGAGGAGTACTACAGCGCCGGCCAGTTGATGTGGCTGACGGTGGACGCGAAGATCCGCGCGCTGACGCACGACAAGAAATCGCTGGATGATTTTGCCAAGGCGTTCTTCGGCGTGGATGACGGCAGCTTCGTCACCAGGACCTACACCTACGAAGACGTCGTGAATGCACTCGGCGGCGTCGCCAAGTACGACTGGGCCGGGTTCCTGCACCGTTATCTCGATGAACTCAATCCGCCGCTGGCCAGCGGGATCGAGGCCACCGGCTGGAAACTGGTCTACACCGACAAGCCGAACGACTTCGAGAAGCTGGCTTCGAAGCGTTACCACAGCGACATCGGCGCCGCGTTCGGCATCGGCCTGCAGGTCGGCAAGGACGGCGAGATCGGCGACGTGCGCTGGAACGGGCCTGCGTTCAAGGCCGGCATCGGTTCCGGCGAAACGCTGGTGGCGGTGAACGGACAGGCGTATACCGCCGAAGTGCTGACCGACGCGATCAAGGACGCGAAAGACGGCAAGGCGCCGATCGAGCTGTTGCTGAAGTACCAGGACCAGTACCAGACCGTGCCGGTCGATTACCACGGCGGCTTGCAGTACCCGCATCTCGAGCGCATCGAAGGCACGCCGGACTATTTGTCGCAGATCATCAAGAGCCGGTAGCAGCGCGCTCCCGTCGCGTCCGGGCACCCCGAGGCCCGGAAGCGACCCGACACCGGAGTGTATACTTCGACCCACGACGATGACCCGGGGGGGTGGCGATGCAACTCCTGCGCTTGGTGCTTGGCGTGGTACTCGTCGGTGGCGCCCTGGCGGAGTCCCTGGCCGCACCGCCGCCGGTCCTTTCCTCCGTGCCCACCGGCGCGAAGCAAACCGAAATCCGGGCCCCGGCAACGCCGTTGCGGCTGTTGCCGAGTGCGTCCGTGTACCGGAAGGTTGGCGATCTGGCTGTCACCGACGACTACCGGGCCGATACCAGCGCCGCCACGGCGGCGTACGCGTTTTACTGGGACGTCGGGAAGATCGCGGGTGCGCACGGCGCGCGCTGGCAGATCGCGGCGCAACCGTTCCCCGCGTTCGTGGGCGGTGCGGCCGCAGACCTGGAGCCGTCGGGCCTGCTGGCGCAGGGCGACGGCTCCGGAACTGCGGGCATGTTCACGGGAAACCTCAAGTCGCTCCTCGCGGGCCGCAACCCGGACAGCGTCTACGTCAGGGTCCTGCCGCTGGTCGGGAACGGGGCGAACGTGCTTGCCGGACGGCCGTCGAACGTGATCCGGGTGTATGTCGCCGGAACCCCGCCAACACAGGACCTGCACTTGCCGTCCACGGCCGCCAAGCCCAAGCCGAACCTGTACACCATCAAGCTGGTCGAATTCACGCCGCCCGATTTTGCCGATCCCAATCGTTGGGGCTGCGTGGTCGTGACGGGACACAAGCCGGGCCCGCCCGCAGGTTCCTTTGGCTCGCTCCAAACCCGGTTTCCCGTGGGCGCGCAGATTTGTCCGAAAGCGTACCGCGGCGAGGGTCGCCACATCGACTCCGTCGGCGATTTCATCACGTGGGCCGCCGACGGCATCACCAGCGCCTTCGATTGGGTCGCCGGCGCCTACAACGGCCTGAAAGCCGCCGTGGTGAACACGATCCTGGACGTCACCCACGCTTGCGACTTGATCGGCGTCGCTGGGGCGGGCGCGGGCAGCGCCTGCCGCACGATCGCCAACGCCGCCGCCGACGCTGGCATGCTGGCGCTCGGCGTCCCGCCGTCCCTGCCCAATTTCAACCAACTCGTGGACCAGGGCATCGATGGCGCCGTGCAGTTCGCTGCGGACGCGGTGGCTTCGCAAACCGGGATTCCGTGCACCGCTGGTTGCCAGGACCTGCTGCGCAAGGGGCTCGTTGCCGCAGGCGACACGCTCAAGTCCACCGCTTTTTCGCCCGGATGCGTCGGCGACGCCGAGGCGCACGCACACGGTAGCGAAAAGTTGTGCCTGCCGGACGGAGTGATCACCAAGCCCGCGCCCCATTCCATCGACATCCCGCCGATGGCGCGCGTGGAAATCGTGCGCCTGCGGCACCTTGCCGACGCGGGTACGGGCGCGTGCCACGTTTCCGGCAAGATCGAGTTCACCAACCAGTTCCCGGGTGGCACGGTCTACGGGCCGACCCCCGCGATCACCAAGGACGTACCCACCCAGCAGGTGCGCGGCGAGTTGTACGCCCAGCCCCGGGCCAAGCTGCCGACGATGGGATTCGGGCAAAAACTCGTGTTGCCGTTGATGTTCGGTCAGGAGATCAAGCACGAATTTCCCTGGACGCACCAATTGTGGAGCCGCTCCCAGATCCCGTCCGAAGATGCGCAACACCCGCGCGGACCCGACTGGTTCCAGCTCTATTCGAATGCAATGGCACGCATCAGCGTGTCGAGCGATTGTTCGGATGCGAAGGAAAGCGTGCTGTTCCAGCGCATGCCTTCATTGCTGGACGACTGACTGAACGGGTCCAGCCACGTTCACCCGGACACGGTTGCTTCCGGCTGCCGCAACGCAGCGCGTATCGCGCGCTCGTCGGTCGGCGACAAGGCTTCCAGCAACGCAACCTCGCCCGCGATGCGCGTCGCGACCGGTACGCCGTCGCGGCAGGTGATGCGCGAGCCCGCCCGTGCGGGCACCCTGGTCCCGGGCAGGATGTTGCCGATCAGGTTCAGGGGATCGGCTCCGCTGATCGTGACCGGTACGCCGTCGTATGCACGCTTGCCCACGCGGCGTAGCGCCTCGACGGCTTCCGGCAGCGCGAATTGCTCGCCCACGACGCCTTCCACGAAGCGGCCACCGCGGATTTCGCCGCGTGCTTCCAGTCGCTGGTACACGCGCCGCAACTCCCGCCACGGCGGCAGCCATGCCGCTTCACGCTCAAGCAGTTTCCAGAACACCACGCCCCAGCGGCGCAGCAGCACGTGCGCGATGTGTTCAAGGTTCTCTCCCTCTCCCGCTTGCGGGAGAGGGCCGGGGTGAGGGGAAGCGTGCGAGTGCATTGCGGCGTTCCGCACCAGGCTCCAGCGCCCGGCATCCTCGATCCCGCTGAACATGTGCCGCGCCAGCCGCCGATGACGAGCGTGGTTGCGTTGCGCCGCCGGCTGCAACAGCGCGCGCAACCCGGCGAAGCTGTCCGCACCGACCAGGCCGGCGCCGACCAACTCGCCCAACGCGTCTACCAGTTCCACTTTCAGCAGGTGCGTGTCGTCGGCGATTTCACCGAAAAACGAAGCACCGCGCTGCGCGAGAAAATCGATGACGGCCTGCGCACGCGATGACACTCCCGGCGTTGCGGTGTCGGCTTGCGCGGCCACGGCGTTCCATGTTGGCAGGTGCGCACGCGGCAGCAAGACGATTGGCGACGCGCGCACGGGTGCGGCGTGCGTGCCGCCGCTCGCGGCGCGCAAACGCGTCCATGCGATGCGTCCGGCGCCGCACAGCGCGTCCAGCCAGGCGATGTCGTAATCACGCATGCGCGCCGGCAGCAGTTGCGATTCCCACGCGCCTGCCGCTGCCTCGAAACCTTCCAGTTGCGCCAATACCGCCGCCAGCGCGTCGGGCCCGCGCAACTGCGCATCCGGAGCGACGTGTTGCCAATCCAGCAGGAAGCGCATGAAATCCCGCGGCGCCACTGGCTCGATCTCGCGGCGCAGGCGTTGCAGGGTGCGGCGGTGGATGCGTGCGAGCAGCGAACGCTCGCACCATTGTTCTTCTTGTACCGGCGCATTGGGCATCCTGCCGCAAGCGCCGGGCGAGCGGTCGCGGCCAAGCCACGCCACGCTCTCCGGATCGGTCGTCGAATCAACCGATCCGTCGGCACCTCCCTGTGCCGATTCTGCGGAGGTGCATCCGGTGAAGCGGCCGCGCATGGCGGTGCCTTCGCGTTCAAGTTTTGCCAGCGCGATCTCGATATCGCTGCGTGGAACCGCGAATGTGCTGGCCAAGGCAGCGGCATCGGTGACGCCCGCGCAGCCCAGCCGCGCACGCAGCAGTTCCGGCAGCGCATCGTCGCGCGTCCATGCGCGCGCCGCGAATTCGGCGGGTGCGTCGATCAATGGCTGCATGCGCGCGTCGGGATGGATGACCTGCCACATCGGCAACGTTTCGGCGGGGACCCAAAGCATTAACCCCTCTCCCTCCGGGAGAGGGGGCCGCGCAGCGGCGGGTGAGGGTCCGGGTTCGCATGGAGATTCGCCATGGACTCGAACCCTCACCCCCGCCCCTCTCCCGGAGGGAGAGGGGAGAAGAAGCGCAGCTCGGCGTGCTGTAGCCAGTTCGTCGAGCCAGCTTTGCCATTCGGAATTGCGCGCAAGGTCGCTGGCGCATACAGCCCCCAGCAGCAACAGCGCCTCGTGCATCTCGTCGGCGTCGCGCGGTGCGGGCCAGGCTTCTTCGCGTACCGCGTCGATGGCCTCCATATCCAGCCGACCGAGATCCCGCACGCTTTGCGGATCATTCGCTTCACGCGCGGACACAGCCTGCGTACGGCGCTCCTGCAGCTCACCGCCGTCGAGGAAGGCGTACGGCTTGGCGCCGAGGATTTCGGCGGCCAGCGCCGATGGCGCGGTCAGGTCGCGGGCAATGATCCGCACTTCGCCGCTTTCCAGTCGGCGCAGCAGCGCGGTCAGTCCTTCGAGGTCCATCGCTTCGTTGAGGCAATCGTGCAGCGTCTGCGCCACCAGCGGATGATCGGGAATCCTGCGCTCGCCCACTATGTTCTCAAGGCAGGCCACCTGGTCGGGAAAGACCGTGGCCAGCAGGTCTTCGGATTTCATCCGCTGCAGCTGCGGAGGCACCTTCGCACCGCCGGCGAAGCGCGGCAGCGCCAGCGCGGACGCGGCATTCCAGCGGAAGCGCAGCGCGAACATTGGCGCGTCCAGCAGCGCCTGCGTCAACACGTCGTGCACCGAATTGGAGTGCAGGTAGCGCGCGACTTCGTCCAGCGGAAAGCTGTGGCTGGTCGAGAGCGACAGCACGATCGCATCTTCGGTGGCCGTGGCCTGCAACTCGAAGTTGAAGCTGCGGCAAAAGCGCTTGCGCAGCGCGAGCCCCCACGCGCGGTTCAGGCGGCTGCCGAGCGGCGAGTGGATCACCAGCTGCATGCCGCCGGCTTCATCGAAGAAGCGCTCCATCGCCAGCGTCGCTTGCGTCGGCAGCAGGCCGAGTTCGACCTGCGCGGTGGCGTAGTAGTCGACCAGTTGCCGCGCGGCTGACTCGCCGATGCCGACTTCATCCACCAACCACGACAACGCGGTTTTGCCCCCCTCTCCCTCCGGGAGAGGGGTTGGGGGTGAGGGTTCGGAATCAATTGAACGTTCGCTCTGGGCCGAACCCTCACCCGCCCTTTCAGGGCGCCCTCTCCCGGAGGGAGAGGGGAAATCGAGCCGCGCTGCAATTTCCTCACGCAACCGCGACACCGCGATCGACAATTCGTCGCTGCGCCCGGGCGCCTCGCCGAGCCAGAATGGAATCGACGGCGGCGCGCCGTGCGCGTCCTCCACGCGCATCCGGCCGCGCTCGATCTTGAGGATGCGGTAGGACTGGTTGCCGAGCTGGAAGATGTCGCCGGCCATCGACTCGACCGCGAAATCCTCGTTGACGCTGCCGACCCGCATCGATTGCGGTTCCAGCACCACGTCGTAATCGGCGGTGTCCGGGATCGCGCCGCCGGAAGTGAGCGCAGTAATGCGCGCGCCGCGGCGCGCGCGCAGCTTGCCGTTCACTGCATCGCGGTGCAGGTGCGCGGCGCGGATGCCGCGCCGGGTCGCGTAGCCTTCGGCCAGCATCCGCGCGACTTCGGTGAAAGTTTCGCGCGTGAGATGCCGGTACGGATACGCGCGCCGAAACGTCTCGAACAGCGCGACCTCGTCGCATTCGCCGCAGGCGACTTCCGCCACGATCTGCTGCGCCAGCACATCCAGCGGTGCGGGCGGCATGCGCAAGGTGTCGAGCTCGCCGCGGCGCACGCTGTCGAGCAGCGCCACGCATTCGGCGAGGTCGTCGCGCGAGGTCGGGAACAGCCGCGCCTTGGAAATGCCATCGACCGCGTGTCCGGCGCGCCCGGCGCGCTGCAGGAACGCCGCGATGGAACGTGGCGAGGACAGCTGGCATACCAGGTCCACTTCGCCGATGTCGATGCCGAGCTCCAGCGACGCCGTCGCGACCAGCGCGCGCAACTGGCCGGATTTGAGGCGCTGCTCGGCGTCGAGGCGTTTCTCCTTCGACAGGCTGCCGTGGTGCGCAGCCACCGCGTCCTTGCCCAGCCGTTCGGCGAGATGTCGCGTCGTGCGCTCGACGCCACGCCGGGTGTTGCTGAACACCAGCGTGGTGCGGTGCTGCTCGATCAATTCCGCGAGGCGGTCGTACACCAGCCCCCACGCGTCGTTGCTCATCACGGGCTGCAGCGGCACGTTGGTGAGTTCGATCGCGAGGTCGCGCGCGCGCTGGTGGCCGGCGTCAATGATGGTGCACTGCTGTGAACCCCTCTCCCCTCGGGAGAGGGGCTGGGGTGAGGGTCCGGAACTTGCAGAAGGTATGTGCGAGGCCGAACCCTCATCCGTCGAACCCCTCTCCCTCCGGGAGAGGCGGCGCGAAGCGCCGAGCGCGCAGCGCTGGGGTGAGGGTTCGGAGCCTGCGAGTGGTTCGGTCGAACCCGTACCCTCATCCGCCCCGAGACTTGCGTTCGCAATCCTCGGGACACCTTCTTCGGAAGGGAAAAGGAAAGAAGGTGCGCCGACCAGGAAACGAGCGACTTCCCCGATGGGCTTCTGCGTCGCCGACAGGCCGATGCGGGTGCAGCGCCGACCGCACAGCGCATCCAGCCGTTCCAGCGTCAGCGCGAGATGGCTGCCGCGCTTGCTCTGCACCAGCGCGTGGATCTCGTCCACGATCACCGTGCGCGTGGTCTGCAACATCGCCCGACCGGAGTCCGAGCCCATCAGGATGTACAGCGATTCCGGCGTCGTCACCACGATGTGCGGCGGACGCTTGCGCATCGCGTTGCGCTCGGCCTGCGGGGTGTCGCCGGTGCGCACCGCGGTGCGGATTTCGACATCCGGCAGGCCGATTTTTTCCAGTTGTGCGCGGATACCTTCGATCGGCACTTCCAGGTTGATGCGCACGTCGTTGGACAGAGCCTTCAGCGGCGACACATAGACGACGGTGGTTTCATCGGCGAGCGTTCCCGCGGTGCCTTCGCATACCAGCTCGTCGAGCGCGGCGAGGAAGGCCGCCAGCGTCTTGCCCGAACCCGTGGGTGCCGCGACCAGCACGTTGCGGCCGGCGCGGATTGCCGGCCACGCCTGCGACTGCGCCGGCGTCGGCGCGGGAAACGCCGACGCGAACCAGGCGGCGACGGCGGGGTGGAAGTCTTGCATCGGCATTGCGTATGGAGGTTTGTTCGTCATTCCGGACGCTGCGGAGCAGCGATCCGGAATCCAGCTGTTGATGTCAGACCAAGAGCCGGATTCCGGGTTCCACGCTTCGTGTGGCCCCGGAATGACGAAGGTTTTTGTCAGGTGGTGTCGAATGATGGATGGGAGACTGAAGCAGGCGCGAACGCGGCTTCACGCAGGCGATTGTCAAGCCCGATCCTACGCAGCGTGCACCGACCCATGTCGATGCGCAAGGCTTCCGGTGTGGTGTACAGGGTGACCCCACTGCGTGCGCGCCGGTCGTAGGGAAGATGGATCGCCAAGTTCATTGGCGCACCGTGTCAGCGGCGTGTCTCACCGTGCGAGACGATGCTCAGATGGTGGATTGCGGCCCTCTGCAGCCAGTGGCGAGTGGCAGCTTTTGGATCAGCCAGTCTTGAACTCGTGCTGTACCGGGATTTCTCAAGAAGGAAGTTGGGCGTTGCGAGGCCTCCGGCCGATGCATCGTTCGCTTAACGTCGTGACACCTCGTTCCGGCGATTGGCGTCCTACGAGCTTGTGTCCAAAATGATCGTCCCGAGTGACCCTTCAATCTCGGATCGGTCTTCTCGGATGGCCTGACTCTGCGTTGATCTCTGTGACCAGCTTTTGCCTTGCGTTTTCCATTACATCGGGAAATCTTCCAGCCACCCTTTTGTAGTTCACGAAAGCACGCAACAACATGGCGGTGGTCTCGCCTCGCTCAACAAACACGGCGTAGTCCTCCTTCGGTTCTCTTGCGTGCTTAATGGAGTTTCGCGCACCGTTGACCTCCTCCCTCACTTCCGCAAACGGTCGTCCGCCGGTTAGTTTTCGATCCAGCTCTACGATTTCATCGAGCATGGCTTTTTTGCCTGCTCGCCGCGCGAGCGGGCCCAAAATATCCTCCGCTGCTCCTGCGAGGGTAAGGATCGCCAGATAGTCGTCGTCCTCTATATAGAGCCTCGCCGCCACCACGAGCTGGCGTTCAGCGACCTCAAACTTTGTGAGCGGGCTGGGTGGCTTCAACGGCGGCCAGATCGTAGTCAGCACCCCCTTTCCGCTGTCCGCTTTGGCCATCAAAACCCCCGTGTTGTTGATCGTCGCCAGTATAAATCCCCGGGGTCTCATCGCCTAGGATGACTGTGACAGAGACTGTTACAACTGCGAGGGTAATCCATCTTCTCGAACGCTGAAACCGCAGGCCTCCACACCCGCCAACGTTCAGGCGAACGCTCCATGTCCTTCAATCTTTCGTGTCGTGGCGCGAGCAAAAGTCCGCTATTGGGGAACTCAATAGGACGAAAGAAAAGCCGCTGCTGGATCGCAAGGCTCCACTTAGCTCGCTGCCTGACACCGCGGACACAGGAACAGTGGTCGCGAGTCGGACGTGGTCTTCACGATCGGCGTGCCGCAGCGCTCGCAGGGCTGGCCTTCGCGCTTGAACACGCGAAAGTGGAACATGCGGCCTTCGTGCGCCTGATAGCCGCCGTGCATGTGGGGTTTGGGCTCGACGCCGCGGGTGGCGTAACTGAGGCGCGGGATGGCGAGGCATGCCTTCGTGAGCGTGCGGAGCTGCGCGGTCGTGAGATCGCAAGGCCGGGCGGTCGGGAGCAGGCGCGCGGCGAACAGGATTTCCGCGCGGAGGTAGTTGCCGAGTCCGGCGAGGAAGCCCTGGTCGAGCAGCAGTCCGCCGAGCGCACGATGGCGGAACGCGAGCAAGCGCAGCCGTTCGGCGACGGCCGCAGCATCGAGGCGCGGGTCGAGCACGTCCGGGCCAAGCTTGGCGAGGAACGGGTGTGATTCGATGGCATCGCTGCGCCACATTTCGACGTCGGACGCCGAATACAGCAGGATCGCGGTGTCGGCCGTCTCCAGCGCGACGCGCAGGCTGCGCGTCGTCACCGGCCGCTCGCCCGCCGGCGCCACCTTCCACACGCCGTAGAGCTGGTTGTGTGAATACATCGTCCAGCCGTTATCGAAGGCGGTGAGCAGCGCCTTGCCGCGCGCGGAGATCGACTCGATGGCGCGCCGGCGCAGCTTGCGTTCGTACGGCTTCAGCGCGGGGAACGCGAACTCGACGCGCACCAGCGGCTTGCCGAGCACGGCCGCGGCAAGACGGTCGGCGACGCGATGGATTTCAGGACCTTCGGGCACGGTGTGGTCGATTCGATGGGCGCGGTGATCCCGCGAGTCTAGCGATCGACGCTGCGGGATCGCCTGCGCCAGATCAGGCGCGTTCGGGATTGGTGTCTTGCGTCTCGCGCAAACGATCCGCGAGACCGGTCATGCGCAGCGTGCGTCGTCCGATGCCGGCGCGCAGGATTTCCGGTGTGGTGTACAGGGTGACCGCGCTGCGCGCGCGGGTGACGCCGGTGTACAGCAGTTCGCGGGTCAGTACCGCCGAATCGGGGCCGGTGACCAGCGCGACGCGCTCGAACTCCGAGCCCTGCGCCTTGTGCACGGTCAGCGCGAACGCGCCTTCATTCGCCGGCAGCGCGGCCGGCGCGAAGCGCCGCAGCGCGCCTTCCGCGCCTTCGAACCAGGCCTGCGGCACGCCGTGTTCGTCGGGCCACACGACACCGGTGTCGCCGTTGAACAAGCCAAGTTCGGCCCGGTTGGCGGTGACGAGGACCAGCCGGCCGCGCCACCACGCGGCGTCCGCGCGCACGCCCGCATGGCGCTTCAGGCGCGCGGCGATCGCATCGTCGAGCGCGAGGCAGCCGGAAGGTCCGCGCCGCAGCGCGGTCAGGACGCGGAAGCTGCGTGCAGCGCGCAATGCCTCGCCCGGTCCCGTCGCATCCAGTACCGCACGGTAGGCGTCGGCGGCATGGTCAGCCAGTCGCGCGATGCGCGGCTCGTCGACCAGTGCCACGCCGTCGCCGCGTTCGAGCACGGCGATCGCGGCGTCGGCGCCCTGTTGTGCGATAGCCGCCGCGAGCGCGCCCAGCGGTGAACCGGCGGCAAAGCGATGGCTTCGCGTCAATGCGACGTGGCAGTCGAGCAGCGGGCCATTGTTGGCGGCGTCGACCAGCGCGCCCAGCACGTTGCCGGCCTCGACCGCGGACAACTGGTCCGGATCGCCCAGCAGGACCAGGTGCGCGTTCGCGGGAACGGCCGCGACCAGCTTCGCCATCAGCGGCAGGTCCACCATCGACACTTCGTCCACCACCACCACGTCGAATGGCAGTGTTGTGGTTCGGCCATGACGCGGCCGCGGCGACCACGGCGAAAGCCCGAGCAAACGGTGCAGCGTCGACGCCGCATCGGGGATGCAGGCAGCGATCGGCGCAGGCAGGTGCAGCCGGTCGAGTTGCGCGCGTACCGACTCACGCAGCCGCGCCGCGGCCTTGCCGGTAGGCGCCGCCATTGCGATGCGCAATTCTGTGCCTTGTGCATGCGCGTGCGCGGCCAGTGCCGCCAGCATGCGCACCACGCCGTGGGTCTTGCCGGTGCCGGGACCTCCGGTGACCAGCGTGAAGCGGTGCGCGAGCGCGATCTCGATCGCGCGCTGTTGTTCGGGGTCGATGCCGGATTCGTCACCGCCCTGTTCCGCGCGCGCAGGAGGCTTGGGAAGCGGTGTGCTTCCGCCGCTGGCGCTGGTGCGTGCAATGAGCGCGTGCGCAAGTTGGCGCTCGTACTCGAAGTAGCGCCGCAGATAGATGCGGTCCTGCGCATCCAGCACCAGCGGCACGCAGGGGCTGGGCGCATCGCCGGTGTGCAGGTGCACGCAGGAAGCATCCCGCAGGGCTTTGCGCCAGGCCACGATGCCGGGCAACGTCGGCGGCTTGCCCTCGCCGTCGAGCCCGGCGAACCACGCCTGTGCCTGGTCGAGTGCCAGCGCGCTGTGGCCGTCGGCAACGGCGCGCGCCGCCAATGCCGCGGCCAGCGCGGTTTCCGGCGGCGCATCGGGAAAGCCGCGTGCGACCCATTCGCCCAGCGCGGCGTCGGCGCGCTGCAAGCGGCCCGACTTTTGCAGTGTTTCGAGCACGGACTTCATGCGCCACCTTCGGTGCGCGTAGTGAACAGCGCATCCATGGCTTCGATCAGTTCGCGCGGCGGACGATCCACATGGATGCCGCGGCCGTCGGCCATGCCGCGCACGAACAGGTAGTACGCTTCGCCGACATGGCGGTGGTAGTCGTACCCCGGCAGGCGCTGGCCCAGCCAGCGATGCAGCGCCAGCGTGTAGATCAGCCACTGCAGGTCGTAGTCGTGCAGCGCGATCTCGGTGCGCAACGCGGCGGCGTCGTACGGCGGGCAGCGATTGGTCTTCCAGTCGATGAGATGAAAGCGGCCCGCGTGCGTGAAGGTCAGGTCGATCTTGCCGGTGAGCAGGCCGTGCAGCGTGGCCGGTGCGACGCCGCTGCGCGCCTGCTGGTAGCCGTGGCGGTGCAGCAGCGCGTACAGGTCGGCGGCACGCGCTGGTCGCAGCGCAAGATGGAACTCGATCTCGGCCTTGCGCGCATCGGCGGCGATGCCGCACAGGCGCACGCCGCAGGGAAGTTCCGCGTTCAACGCGTCGCGGATGCAATCGCCCGTCAGCCTGACCGCGCGTGGCGACACGCCATGTTCGCCGGCCAGCCCTTCGTCGGCGAGACAGCGTTCCAACAGCGCACGCTCGGAATCCGGCACGCCGTCGGCGTCGCGCCACGCGGCGAAGTCGGTGCGCTCGAACGCGGTGTGCACGGCGGTGCCGAAGCGCGCGCCACCGATCCCGGCATCCTCGTCGCTGGAGGACGCCGCGTCGGCGTCGCCCGCGCCGGGCTGTGGGTCGGCGCTGGCCTGGTTGGCGCTGCCGCGCACCAGCCGCGAGAATGACCACACCTGCAAGTCGCGTTCAAGGTCCTTGCGGGTGAATGCGCGCGCGGCAAGGCCGTCCACTGCGGCAGGTTCCGTGCGTGTGCCACGCCGCGCAGGGCCCGCCGGCAGCGCCTCGACGCCGACCGCAGCCCCCGCGCGCTCGCGCAGGGCTTCCAGCGCAGCGGCACAGCCGGCGGCGTCGGTCGCGAGCGGCGTCGCGTGCCCGAGCACATGCAGCAGATGGTGCAGCGGGCTGAAGCGCGCGGCGTTGGCTTCGCCCCACGGCACGATGCACAGCGCACGCGCGCGGGTAACGGCGACGTACAGGACGCGGATCGTTTCAGCCTCGATCTCGCGTTGCGCGATCTCACGGATCGCCGCAGGCGTGCCCTGACCCAGCGCGACCCGCGCCGCGTTGCCGGCGTGGTGCCAGTACAGCGGAACGGTGGCCTTGGATGCTGCGGGATCACGGCCGAGTACGGCATAGGGCAGCAGCACGACGTCGTATTCGAGACCCTTGGCCGCGTGCACGGTCGATACCGTCACCGCGTGGGCGTCGGTGTCGAGCCGCAGACGCGCGCTGTCGGCGTCGTCCGTCGCATCCGCGCGAGCGCGTGCGAAGCGCGTTGCGAGATCCTCGATGCCGAAGCTGGCAGCGTCGAGATCCTGCAGCAGCTCGGCCAGTTGCAGGTAGTTGGCGATGCGGCGTTCGCCGTCGGGCAGCGCGAGCAGTCGTGGTGCGGCCTGCGCGGTCAAACCATGCAGCCACGGCAGCGGCCCCTGGTGCTGCACCGCGGCGGATGCCGCCGCGATGGCTTCCAGCAGATCGGCTTGCTTCGCGTCGTCGTCAACGCCCGCGGCAATCGTGGCGGCGTCATCACCCAGCAGCATGCTTGCGCGTGCGGCACGCGCGCGGCGCAGGTCGTCCGGCGTGGCAATGGCGTCCAGCAGCAGGGCGAGATCGGCGGCCTCATCACTGGCGTATACGCTGGCGCGCAGGTTGCACGAGGCCGGCACGCCTGCGCGGCTCAGCGAGGCTTGCATGCTCGCTGCCTGCTCGTTCTTGCCGACCAGCACTGCAATGTTTTCCGCGCGCAGCTTCTTCAACGAACTGTCGCGGTCGCGCAAACGCATGGCCGGGTCGGCCAGAGCGCGCACGATCCAGCCGACGCACGCCGATTCCACGCCGGCGAGCACGCGTGCGTTGCTCGCGGCATGGCCGTCAAGCTGTCCGACGTCGGTCGCAGCGAAGCGCCAGAACAGCATGCCGGGCAGCGCCTCGTCGCCGCGCAGCAGCGCGCGCAGCGCGACCCGCTCGGCCGCTGCGCCGGGCGGACACTCGATGTCTTTTTCGATGAAAGCGCCGTCGCGCGCGAAGAGGGCGCTCGTCGCCGCGACCATCCCAGCGCCCGAGCGGTAGCTCGTTGCCAGCGTGAGCCGCGGGTTCGGTGAACCTGCGACGGCTTCCCGCCACGCGTACACGTCGCCGCCGCGGAAGCCGTAGATCGACTGCTTGGGGTCGCCCACGACGACCAGCGTGGATTCGCCAAAGAGACGCCGCACGATGTCCCACTGTGCGGTGTCGGTGTCCTGGAACTCGTCGATCAGTGCCGCATGCCAGCGCCGTTGCATCGCCGCCGCCGCGGCCTTGCCGCGCGTTGCGTCAGTGAGTGCTGCGCGGAGGCGGTCGATCGCGGTGTCGTGGCTGACGAGGTTCTGTGCTGCGAGCCTGAGTGGTCGTTCCGATTCCAGATATGTGCGCGCCTCGCACAGCAATTCGGCCAAGGGTTGTAGTTCGCGGGCCTTGGACGCTTCCGCGAAGGCTGCATCGGCCGCACACAGCGAGTCGATGTCGTCGAACGCCTGCCCTACTGGCCGCTCACCCTTGGGCTTCAGGTCTTCCAACGCATCGGCGGTGAGCGATGCGGCGCCCTTCGCGTCGAAGGCGTTGCGCGCGGCGTTGCCAGCGGCCCATTGACGCAACTCCGTGAACGCGTGCGTGCGTTCGTTGACGGTGCGCTTCGTTTCCACGCAGCGTTCGAGCTCGGCCGCAAAACGCTTGCATACGCTTTCGTTCCACCCGGCGATCCGTCGGCGCATGGCTTCGAACTCGGCGTTCAGCGCCGCGTCGTCCGGTTTGGGTACCGAGGCCTCGCGTCCGCGCCAGCGTGCGTCGCGGAGCTGCTGCGCCAGTGTTTCGGGCGAGCCCCAGCCGTCGACCAGTCGTTGTGCGGTTTTCGGGTTGCCGCTGCCGCGTCGCCAGAAGTCGCGCACGATTTCGAGCTCCAGCGCGGCCACGTCCTCGACCAACTCGCGTCGCGCGAGGCCTTGGCCCGTGTCAAAACCGAACTCGTCCAGCGCGCGGAAGCAGAACGCGTGCAGGGTGCCGATCATCGCCCCGTCCAGCGCGAGCGCAGCGGTGTGGGCACGCTCGCGCAGCGTGTCGAGTGCGACGCTCTGGTCGAGCGCCTGCCGGATCGCCTCCCGCACGCTCGCGTCCTCGGCTTCGTCGTCGCTGCGCGTCGCTGCTGGATCGTTGCCTGCGAGCAGCGCATCGGCGCGCACCACGCGCGCGCGCAGCCGGGTCGCGAGCTCGGCGGTTGCGGCGCGGGTGAAGGTGGCAACCACGATCGCCTCGGGCGCCAGCCCGCGTTCGAGGATCAGGCGCAGGTACAGGGTTGCGATGGTGTAGGTCTTGCCGGTGCCCGCGCTGGCCTCGACCACGCGGATGCCATCGAGCGGCAGTGTCAGCGGATCGGTAAGCGGCATCATCGCGGTACCGCCGGTACGAACGTGAGCATCGGCAGCGCCGCGTGCGCGGTGTCGTACAACGAACGTGACAGCGCGTCGTCCGGATCTGCGAGGTCGATCCCGCGCCATGCGAGCTGCACCGCCGGCTTCGCGAACTCCGAGCCCGGTGCATAGGCGTCATCCTCGTCCTTGCCCGCAAGCTTGCGGAACTCGCGCAGGAATTCATCGAAGTCGGCCTCGCCCTTTTTGCGCGTGCGCTTGAGCGCGTCCCATGATGCCTTCGGGAACAGCGGCAGAGGCGCCTGTGAACCATCGCGCATCAACCCGACGAGTGCGGCGAGCTGCCTGCGCGCGGCAGCGGGATCGTCGGCCACGATCTCGGCCACCTGGGCCTTGTCCTTGTCGAGCCACAGCAACCGGCAACGTGCGGGCGCGCCGGTCGCAGCGGCATTGAGCAGGGTGTCGATCCACGCGGCGAGCGTGCGCTTGCCGTTGAGTTTCCCGGTGCTCGCGCGCACAAGACCGGTGGCATAGCGATCAGCGACGTTGCCAGAAAGTACCGCGCCGTCATCGAACTCGACGCGTGCGGCCAGCGCATCGAGCGGCGCCGCTCCACCCGTGAACACGGCAATCGCTTCGCGGATGGCGTCGGCGCGTGGGCGCGCTTCGGCCAGCGCGGCATCGGCCAGCGCACCGGGGGGAAGCTGGCCTTGTGCGCGCAGCAGCTCGCGCTGGCGCGCGCCGTCGGCGTCGTTGTACTCGAGCAGCGTGCTGGAGAGCGCGTAACGCAGCAACGCGTTCGCAGGGTCGAGTGGCTCCAGCGCGCCGTCGCCTTCCGTGTCGCGCGGCAGGCGCAGCCGCAACGCGCCTTCGAGGAAACCGCGCGCGGGATCGTCGAAGAAGCGCTTCAGTTCTTCGAGCGTGATTTCGGAGACAGGGTGTTCCGATGCCGGCAACGGCTGCGCGACGAAGCGCGCAGGTCCGTCCGCGTTGCGCTGCGGCGCCACGGCGGCGGGCAGCCACTCGGCGTGGTGCGAACGCGGCGGCTTGCCGTCTGCGCCGAACAACTCGGGTGCGAAGGGGTGCAGCGGTTCGACGCGCGGAAGCAGGGCGTTGCGGCGTTCTGCTTCATCGTCATCGGCGGGCCTGGCCAGGTAATGCCCGCGCACGAGGTCGATCAGTTCCGCGACCACCACCGAGGGTGGACGCTCTTCGTTGGTGTGGGCGTCGCGGCCGATCCAGCTTACGTAGAACGCATCGCGCGCGGCGGCCAGCAGTTGCAGGAACAGCAGGCGGTCGTCGGCGCGCACGTCGCGGTCGCCCTTTTCCGCGCTGCCCGCACGGCGGTCGGCGAGCAGCGGGTCGAGGCCGTTGGTTTCGCGCCGCGGAAACGCCGTCTCGTCCATCCCGAGCAGGCAGATCACGCGGAACGGCACCACGCGCAACGGCACCATGCCGCAGAAGGTGATGCCGCCGGTGAACAGGTGCTGCTGCGGATCGGGCGTGGCGAGCGCATCGCGCAGGCACGCTCGTACGTCGGGCCACGGCAATTCGAGTTGCGCGCCGGTGGCGGCACAGTCGTCCACGAGCCGCGCCAGCGCGCCGCGGATGCGTTCGAGCGCGCGGGATTCCGCCATGTCGCGCGGATCGGGTTCGTATAGGCTCTCGAGGATGGCGTTGAACGCCTGCTGCCACGCCACAGGGGCTTGCGTGCGCCGCGACAGGTCGCGCAGGTGGCGCCAGGTCGTCGTCACCGCGAGCACCGCGTCGAGGTGTGCGAAGGCTGCGCCTTCGATGCCCGCGAGTGGCACGACGCCGCCCGTCAGCGCGTCGTCGGCGTCGCCGCAGGCGAAGCCGGCCAGCATGCGGTCGACGCCGAAGGCCCAGCTGAAGTCGCGGTAGTCGCCGACGCCGGCACGCGCGTGTTCGTCTTCGCCCCAGCGCACGCCGGCGTCGCGCAGGTTGCGCGACAGGTGTTCGACCGCGTCGGGGTCGAGGTCGAAGCGGCGCATTACGCCCGGCGCTGCCAGCACGTCCACCAGCTCGTCGATTTCCCAGCGCGAGGCCGGCGCCTCCAGCAGTTTCAGGAACAGCTCCGCCACGGGGTGCAGCGTGGCCGCGCCGCCGTCGCCGAGGTTGAACGGCAGCCAGCGCGGATCGGCGTGCGCGATGCCGCCGAACACCGCTTCGATCGCGGGGCGGTATGCGGTGAGGTCGGGAAGCATCACCGCGATGTCGCGCGGCTGCAGCGGCGGCTCGAAACGCGGGTCATCGAGCATCGCCAGCAGCGCATCGTGCAGCGTCTGCACCTCGCGCAGCGGCGTGTGGCAGGCGTGGAATTGCAGCGAGTCGTCGGGCAGCGCGGGGAGTGCGGTGCCATCGTCGGGCAACGCGTGGTTCAGGAGATCGCGGCGCACGCGATCCAGTACGCGCTTGCCGGTGATGTCCACGAAGCATGCGTGCTCCTCATCCGGCCGCACTTGCTGGTAGCCGTACAGCAGTTCGACGAACCCGGCCAGCGCACCGCCTTGCGAAACGATCAGTGGGTTGCCGCCCTGCTTGTCGTGCAGCCAAGCGTGCACCTCGCCGCGCCGTTGTGGCGTGTCGCCGAGGTATTCGCGCGAGGGCAGCGGCAGGTAAAAATCCACGTCGCAATGCAGGCCCGCGACCGCCAGCATCCGCAGCACGTCGGGCGACACGTTGGCGCAGGCAAAGCAGGCGAAGCGTTCCGGCAGGCCGGGTGGAGCGGGTTTGTCCGGGCGTGGATCGCCCGGATGTTCGGGATCGAAACGGCGCAACCAATCGTCCACCCGCGCGGCGCGTGACGACCCACCGACGCGCGGCAGCAGGCGGCGCCAGAGTTCGGCCTGCCAGTCGGCGCTGCCTTCGCCGCGTTCCCACTTCAGCAGTTTTTCGCGCCGATAGCCTTGCATGCGTTCGAACGCGCGCGCCAGTTCGAAGCTCAACGCGTAACGCCGCAGCGGATCGCCATCGACCGTGAGATAGGCGCGCAACGGCGCCAACGCCTTGCCTTCGAGATGCGTGCCGAGCAGGTCGTACAGATGCCAGCGCAGCACCTCGACGTCGAACGGCGAGTGCGCGGGCAGATCGGGACGCGCGGCGCGCAGCAATTCCCAGGTGAACTGCGCGGGCGGCACGAATTCGACGTTGGCGATGACGCCAAGCTGCTCCGCGAGATGCGCCTGCAGCCAGCGTTTCAGGCCCGCCTGCGGCACCAGCACCCGCGCAGGCTGCAACGGATTGGCGTGCGGCGCGCGCAGCCGTTTGCCCAGCCTGGTCGCCAGCTTCGCGGCATCGTTGGACGTGTACAGGCGGAACATGCCGGGCGATCTCTCTGGGGATCGCGCAAGTATGCACGGCGGCGTCTCAACCGGCGCGACAGCGGAATACCCGCACGGCCCCGCGCGATCGCGTCATTACAATGCGGCGATGCGTGCGCCGTTGCCAGCGATCCAGGGTGCCAGAACCGGTGCCGCGACCGTGGCGGGTGCCGGCCTGGTCGCACTCGCGGTTGCGATGGGCATCGGCCGCTTCGCGTTCACCCCGATCATGCCGATGATGGAAGCCGATGCCGGCCTGACGCTGCGTGCGGCGGGTTGGCTGGCGGCCGCGAATTACCTCGGCTATTTCCTCGGTGCATTGTGCGCAGCGCGCTTATCGCTGACGCAAGCGGTGCGCGGCGGCCTGCTGCTGATCGCGGTGGTGACCTTCGCGATGGGCGTCACCGACGTGTTCGCGCTGCAACTGTTGCTGCGTCTCGCGGCCGGCATCGCCAGCGCCTGGGTGCTGGTGCACGTGTCGTCTTGGGCGCTGACGCGCCTGCTTGCACTCGGGCGCGGCGCTGCCAGTGGCACCGTGTATGCGGGTGTCGGCGTCGGCGTTGCCGCGGCCGGACTGGTGGTGATGGGCACCATGCAGGCGCACTGGAGTTCGGATCGCACCTGGCAGGTGTTTGGCGTGCTGTCGCTGCTGGTGACGTTGGCGCTGTGGCGGGCATGGCGTGGCGGCGATCCGGTCACGCGCACCGTTCCGACGGCGAAGACGCGTATCCATTGGAACGCCGACAAGCGCCGCCTGATGTGGTGCTACGGCGCGCTCGGGATCGGCTACATCATTCCGGCGACGTATCTGCCGGACATGGCGCACCGTTACATCACCGATCCGCTGGTGTTCGGCCTCGCGTGGCCGGTGTTCGGTGCGGCTTCCGCGTTGTCCACCCTGATCGCGGCGCGCTGGTTGGCGCACGTCAACGACCGCAAATTGTGGGCCGTCTGCTACGTGCTGATGGCGGCGGGTTCCGCGTTGCCCGCACTGTGGCCCGGCCTGACGGCGATCCTGATTGCGGCCCTGCTGGTCGGCGGCACCTACATGGTGGTGACCATGCAGGGTTTGCGCGAAGCGCGGCGTGCGGCCGGCGACGAGGCCACGGCCTTCATCGCGGTGATGACCGCCGCGTTCGCGATCGGCCAGATCGCTGGGCCGTTGCTGGTGAGCGCGGTCGCGCACGTTCCACACGGATTCTCCGCGATGCTGCTGCTGGCGGCCGTGGTGGTGCTGCTGGCCGCGGTTTCGCTGTGGCGATCGGCGGACGCGACCGCGGATTGATCAACCGCCCTCGCTGCGCGCGCGCAGCTCGGCAAAGCTCCAGTCGCGCAGCAGCTTGCCGTTTTCCCACACGGTTGCCAGCGCGTCTTCCCAGCCTTGGCCCAGCGTCGCGGCGTCACCCGCGATCGCGCCGTCCGGCAGCGCGACGGTCTTGAAGGTGCCGTGTGTGCGGTGCCGCGCCAGGGTGAGTCGTCCGCGTTTGGACGCCTTGCCGTGGTCGGTGACGGGATCCTTGTACACGTCGGTCCAGCGGCCATCGATACGTGCGGCCGAACATTTCAGCGCGAACTTCTGGGTGTCGCGATTCACTTTCTGCAGCAGCGCACCGCCCATGCCGAACGCGAGGTTGTCGGCGGAATATTTGGCGTGGGTGATGCGCTCCAGGATCAGGCGGATGGAATCGGGGTTCACGCCGTCGCCCTGGATCACGCGCACGTGGTTCAGTACGCGATAGCCCTTGCCGTTGACCGTGCTGCCGAAGGCTTCGTTGAGCAGTTTGAGCGTCTGGTGCACGATGTCGGCGGGATCGCCGGAATCGGGCCGCACCACCAGCGTCGCGCCGCTCTTGATCACTTCCTCGCGCAACGCGCCGCCCCACATCGCCTTGATCGCGTGGAACAGGTCGTAGCTGTCCGACACGCACGCGACCACCGCGCCCGGCTTGGCGAACTGGCGCAGCATGTTGCGGTAGGCATCGACTTCATGTTCCTTGCCCCACGCGGTGATGGTGCTGTGCTCGGCGGCGGGAATGGAAAAACCCGCCATCGCCTCGCCGTAGTAGTCGCGCGCGGCCAGCACGCCCAGCACCGTGTCGGTGCCCTTGAAATTGACGAGGTGGGCCATCCCGCCCAGCGCCGCCGATTCCGCGCTGGACACGCCGCGTGAACCGAAGTCATGCAGCTTGAACGGAATCTGCGCGGCTGCGTCGTCGCTGGTCTTGTCGAGGTATTCGCGGATCGTCTGCTTGACGTGCCAGCTGACCGTCGCGACCGTGATCGGATACCACACCCGCATCAGCAGGGTTTCGACGTAGGAAGGCAGCCAGAAACACGCGGGATCGGTGCTCTCGATCGTCAACAGCGCCTGGTGCGTCGGCACCACCGCGCCTTCCGCCACCGCACGGATGCGCAGCGGCAGCTTGCCGCCGTGCGCGTCCACGATGTGCCGCCAGCCGGCTTCGTTGAACGGCTCGCCGTGCGCGGCAAAAAATGCCTTGGCATCATCGATCATCGCCGCCGTCACCGGCCGCGACAGGTATTCCTTCAGGATCGCCTGGAGGCCGAAGAACAGCGTGCGCTCGTATATCCCGCCACGGCTTTCGAGATAGAAGAATGTCGCATCCACGCCCGGTGGGTACTGCAGCCAGTGGCTGGCCTTGTAGCTGTCGGTGTTGAGGATCAGGTTGTCGGCGAGTTGCATGCTGGTGTCCGTTGTGAACGCGCATTGTCCATCGTTGTACATGCGCGTGCGATGGCCACGGTTGCAACAGCCGAGTATGGAGCACGCGGACGCAGCCGCCTTGCCCAAGGTCACGGTTGTGATGCGCGGACGGTACCAAGATGCGTGAGGCGGCGCGCTGCGCTGCCAGCCAATCAGCATGTGGAGAGCAAGACATGGCGACGACGCTTCCCGGTGCATTGCTTGCGGCACAGCACCGTACGATCGACGCGGGAATCGGGGGTGCCGCCGATGGCACGGGAGATCTGTCGGCGCTCGCCGCGTCGCTTGCGCAACTGCGCCTGCACCTGTACGTCGAAGAAACGCTGCTGTTCCCGCCGCTGGCCAAGTCCGGGCTCACCATGCCGGTGTTCGTGATGCAACGCGAACATGGCTTGATGTGGCCGTTGCTGCAGGCGCTGGACGCTGCCTGTGCCGCCGGTCAACCGATCGCCGCCCTGCCCGACCCCGCGCGCGAGCTGTTCCAGCTGCTGCAGATGCACAACCCCAAGGAAGAACAGATCGTGTACGCCGCGGCCGATCGCGTCGCGGCCGGGGATGCCGAAGGAACGCTGGTCAAGGCGATCGAGGGCGCCCGCATGCCGGAAGCCTGGACGTGCGCGATGGCGCCGCACTGACCGCGCTCCTTGCCCAACCGCGTTTTGCCAACCCCTGCACGCGGCCGCAACATCGCGGCGCATACTCTTGGCGCCCGGCATCAACGCCGCATACGGCCAGCCACGGGGAGCGCCATGTCCAGGTACGACTTCACCACCGTCATCGACCGCTCGCGGCTGGCGTCCGCAAAATGGCTTGCCATGCGGCGCGCCAACCCCGAGGTGCCGGCGGGCATCCCGCCGTTCTCGGTGGCGGACCTCGACTTGCCGAACGCGCCCGAGATCATCGAAGGCTTGAAGGATTTCCTCGACGACGCGGTGCTGGGCTACACCATGCCGCCCGCTTCGTTCACGCAGGCCGTGGTCGGCTGGATGCAGCGTCGGCATGGCTGGACGGTCGATCCGGAGTGGATCGTGCAGAGCCCTGGCGTGGTGCCGGCTTTCCACCTGGCCATCCGCGCGTTCACCGGACCGGGCGACGGCGTGATCATCCAGACACCCGCGTATTACCCGTTCTACAACGCCATCACCCGCAACCAGCGCCGGCTCGCGCGCAATCCGCTGGTGCTGCGCGATGGCCGTTACCGGATCGACTTCGACGGGCTGCGGCGCCTCGCGGCCGATCCCGCGAACAAGCTGCTGCTGTTCTGCAGCCCGCACAACCCGACCGGGCGCGTGTGGACGCGCGACGAACTGCAGGAGCTTGCGGACATCGTGTTGGCCAACGATCTGATCCTGGTCAGCGACGAGATCCACTTCGACCTGGTCCTGCCCGGCCATCGCCACACCGTGGTGTCCACGCTGGGCGAAGCGATCGCGCGGCGCAGCCTCGTGTGCACTGCGCCCAGCAAGACCTTCAACCTCGCCGGCATGCAGGCCAGCAACATCGTGATCCAGGAGCCCGGCCTGCGCGCGCGTTTCGAGGCAGAACTCGAGGCGATCGGCTTCTTCTTCCTGACCACGCTGGGCTACAAGGCCTGCGAGCTCGCCTATGACAAGGGCGAAGCCTGGCTGGAAGGCCTGTTGCAACTGATCGGGCGCAACCACGACCTGGTGAAAACATTCATGGCCGAACGCCTGCCCGCGGTGACGGTGTTCGACCTCGAAGGCACCTACCTGCAATGGATGGATTTCCGCGGACTCGGCAGGAGCGCGCGCGAATTGCAGGCCCTGCACGAGCAGCAGGCGCTGGTGTTCTTCGACGAGGGCACGATCTTCGGCGAGGAGGGCGCGGGCTTCGAGCGCATGAATCTCGCGACCCCGACCGCGGCGATCGACGCCGCGCTGGAACGCCTGGCGCGCTGCCATGCGCGTTGAGGGGGATGCCACGCTCGCGTACGCAGGCCACGCAACATGAACGTGGTGCCGACGCGTGGCGATATGCTGTTCGTGCTGGGCGCGGCCGATCCCGAAATGCACGCGATCGAACGCCTGCTGGCGGAACGCGGCGTGCCGTGCGTGCCGGCGATGGTCGATGGCAAGCGCGTGTATCCGGCCAACGCCTACAAGGCGGAAGCGCCGTCCGCGGCCCTCGCCGTCCGGCAACGCGGCGGCAAGGTGTTCCTGGTGGAATGCGTCGGTGACGCGCCCGCGGGTGCCACAAGGATCGACCACCACTATCCCGGCGATCCCGGCTACGGCCGTCCGCCCGCCGAGTATTGGCAGGCATCCAGCATTGGCCAGACTGTCACGGTGTTGGTGAATGGCGTTGTGGGCGAAATCAGCGTGACGTCGGAGATGCGCATGGTCGCGGCGGCCGACCACTGCCTCGGCGCCGCGTATCGCGGCGAGTGTCCCGGGGTCGATCCGGATCGCCTGCTTGCGTGGCACGTGGCGTCGCGCGCCGCGTTCGAGCGGCGTTCCGAAGAAAAGGTGATGCGTGACGTGGAGTCCGCACGCGCAGTGTTGCGGCAGGCACCGCGTGTGGCGCTGGCGAACGATATCTACGCGGCGGACATGCGCGCCACGCCGGTCCGCGAGTTGTTGATGGCGGCGGCACGCGAAGGATCTTGTTGCCTGTCGTCGGTGGTCGCGCGCGATGGCCGCACCAAGATCGGCTGCCTGGTCGGCAGCCCGGCGCAGGTGTCGGCGTTCATGCAGACCTGGGCGCCCGCGCAGCAACTCGTCGACATCTATGGCGACCCGGTGCGCGGTTTCGCGGGCGGTTACGTGGCGTAGACGGCATCGGCGCGTCACGCGTCAGGGCGCGCCGCGCGGCAGGCTCCAGATGTCCAGCACGCCGTGTGTCGCGTGGTCGTTGGCGTTGCCTTCGGGCAGGATGATCCGGCCCGCCGCCACGATCGGGCTGTTCCAGTGGCCGGGGCCGGACGGCAGCGTTGCGATGCGCTTGCCGGAAGCCGCGTCGTACACGTTCAATCCGCCTTCGCGCGCGTACACGAACAGCAGGCCGTCGGCCTCGAACGGACTGGTGCCGCTGGTGTCATTGCCCCACTGCTTCCGCAGCTTGCCGTCCGCCAGTTGCCAGGCCGCGGTGCCGTGGTTGTCGGCGAGGAACAGCCAGGTCTGGCCGGCGTGCTGCCACGTTGCCGGCTGCGTGAACAGCTTGTCGCGATCGGGCGTGTCGACGATTTGCAATTCGCCGCCCCGATGCGGTGCGCTGCCGGCGATGGCCTTGCGGCTCAGCAGGCGCAGCTTGCCGTCCTTGCCGCCCTGCGCGATCAGGTCGCCGCCCAGCAGCACCGGTGAAGTCGAACCCAGGTCGAGGTCGTGCTCGTTGAGGAAATCGGTATTCGTCGGGGTGTAATTGCCGAGCATTTTCGTGGCGTCGGCATCGAGTTCGATCACCGCGTCGCCCCAGTGGGTCTTGCCGTTCCAGTCGGCGTTGCCGGTGGCGATGAAGATGTCGCCGCTTGCGGGATCGATCACCGCGCCCGCGCGTCCCCAGATCGCGGAATCGCTTTCCCGGCAGGAACTGGGGTACATCAATCCGGTGCGATCGCTGCACAGCGAGTTCCATACGTGCAGCAGCTTGCCGGACTGGCCGTCGAGGATCGCGACGTGGCCCTGGTACGGCGGCTGGTCGCCGATGTAGCCCGCGGTCACCGCGATCACGTGGCCGCGGAAGAATTTCAGCGGCGAATCCATCTTCTCGCGCTCGGGCAGCCGGGTGATGGCGGTGCGCCAGACCACGTGGCCGTCGCTGATGGCCAACTTCTGGATGAAACCGTCGGGCGAAGCGGCGTAGAGGAATTGCCGGTCGGGATCGGCCACCGGGGTGGAGTTGGTAATCCGGTAGCTGCCGGCGAGGCCGGCGTAACTGGCCGGCGTGTAGTCCCACAGGATCGCACCGCTGTCGGCGTCGATTGCCAGCGTCTTGCCGTAGGTGGTGGTGACGAAGATGGCGTCGTGCCGCGTGCCGCGGATGTCGACGGCGTGCAGGTAGATCGCGCTTGCATCGACGGTGCCGGGCAGCTCGACCTTGCGCAGTACCAGCTTGCCGAGGTTGGCGGCGGTGATGCCGGCGGGCGCGGGATTGGCGCTGCTGCTTTCGACGTTGCCGCCGAACATCGGCCAGTCCTGCGCACCGGGGCTTTGGGCGGCGGCCGCGAAGGTCACGCCCATGCCCAGCAGCAAAACGATCGCAGCCCGGCGCAGCATGCCGCCAGTATGTCACCAACCGGGAGACGGGGTCCGCGGTGGCCTTCAGCACGACCTGCCGTACCCGGACCTGTACGTGAACGGCGGAATGGCCCGATCGGCGGACGAAACCTCGGCGAAAGGCGGCAGGAGGATGCTATGGCCTTGGTCCTGGTGCGATCACGGCCGAGATGGCCGGATCACGCCCGGCAGCGACGTGCCGCCTGAACACGGGATCCTGACCCGTCGGAGCCGGGACGGGCTGCCGGCCGCGGCACGCGAACGGACGGAAGCGCATGCAGGCGCTCCTGGACTTCGCCGGCCCGCAGCGTGGCGGACAGGCAAAGAATCGACGACAATATGCACATTGACTGCGAACCGGCGTACACCCTCCGCGGCGCCGGCGACCCCCCGACATGACTTCCCCTCTTGCCATCCTGCTGTTGTTGCCTGGCCCGGCCGCCTGCGAGGTGAACGGGCAGATGTGCTGCAGACGCGGTGCCGCCGAGGCGGCCACGGGGTCCGGTGCCCCGTCGCTGCTGCACGTGGCGTGACGGGACGACCATGACCCAGTCGATGATCAAACAGGCAGACTTCCTGCTGCGCGGCGGACGCGCGGGAGTGCTGCTGATCCACGGTCTCACCGGCACGCCGGCGGAGATGCGTTTCGTCGGCAAGGGTCTGAACCGCGCCGGCTTCACCGTGTACGGCATGCAGCTCGCCGGCCATTGCGGCAGCGAGGCGGATCTGTTGAGGACCGGCTGGCGCGACTGGGCGCGCAGCGTGCGCGAGGGCGCCGACCGCCTGCACCGCGAGGTCGATCACCTGTTCGTCGCCGGCCTGTCGATGGGGTCGGTGCTGGCGCTGAACCTTGCAATCGAACGCCCGCAACTGGTGGATGGCCTGGGCCTGTACGGCAGCACGCTGTTCTACGACGGCTGGACCATCCCGCGGATGGCACGGTTGTCGTTCATGCTGCCGCTGGTGTGCGGCATGGGCTTGTTCAAGCAACGCCGTTTCATGGAAAGCTTCCCCTACGGCATCAAGGACGAGCGCGTGCGCATGCGCATCGCCGGCGCCATGCTGGACGGCCAGAGCGAGGCCGCCGGCCTGCCCGGCAATCCGTGGCCGTCGCTGGCGGAGTTCCACAAGCTGGTGTGGCACGTGCGTCCGCGCCTGCAGGAAGTGCGCGCGCCGGCCCTGATCATGCACGCGGCCGACGACGACATCGCCAGCGTGCGCAACGCGCGCGTGATCGAACGCCGCGTCACCGGCCCGACCGAAACCGTGCTGCTGAACGACAGCTACCACATGATCACGGTCGATGGCGAACGCGACAAGGTGATCGCGCGTTCGGCGGATTTCTTCACCCGCATCCTCGCCAACAGCCCGTTGCGCGTATCCCGCCCGCACCTCGCGGCAGCCGTTTCGGCGGCATGATCGAAGCCGGCGCGCAGCCGCCACGCACCCTTGACGGCGATTGACGCGGGTCGTGCCCCACGTCGGCGAGCAGCGCCGCTGGTATCCTGTTGCCGGGCAGCGACGCACGATCCGGTCCGCCCGTGTCACCTCGCAACGATGCCGAAGGGAACCCATCATGAGCGACGATTTCACACCAGACAACGTCCGGAAAACCGTGTTTGCGATCATCGCCAAGGAAGCCGGCATCGACGAGGGCAAGGTCACGCTGGACTCAACCTTGAAGGACCTGGAGATCCCCTCACTGGACGCGATCCAGATCATTTTCGAGATCGAGGACCACTTCAAGATCCAGATGCCCGATCGCGATCCGAACTTCGATACGGAATCGGTGAAGGGGCTGGTGGACACGGTCGAGAAACTGCTGGCCGACAAGGCCGCGAATCCCCCCGCGCCGCCGCCGGGGAATCCGCCTGCCGCCGCGTGAAGCGTTGCGCATGAATCGTCGGGTCGTCATCACCGGAGTCGGTGCGATTTGCGCGCTGGGTCATGATGCGCGCGCGGTCTGGACCGGAATGCGCGAAGGCCGCAGCGCGATCGCGCCGCTCACCGGCTTCGAGAGCGAGGACATGCGGGTCAAGGTGGCCGCGCAGGTGCGCGACTACGACCCGGCGCAGCACATCGATCCGAAGAAACTGCCGCTGCTGGACCGCGTCTCGCAGTTCGCGGTGATCGCCGCGCGCGAGGCGGCCAGGCAGTCCGGCCTCGACTTCAGGGAGGGGAAGTTCGGCCAGCGCGCAGCCTGCGTGGTCGGCACCGGCGTCGGCGGGGAAACCGCGCACGACGAAGCCGCCAAGCGCCTGTATCGCGAGGGCAATCCGCGGATCCACCCGTTGACGGTGGTGCGGGTGATGCCCAGCGCGCCCACTTCGCATGTGTCCATCGAACTCGGCATCACCGGGCCGTCGTTCGGCGTCACCGGCGCCTGCGCCACCTCGAACCACGCCCTCGCCCAGGCGCTGGCGCTGGTGCGTTCGGGCATGGTGGACGTGGCAGTGGCCGGCGGCGCCGAAGCCTGCCTGTCGGTCGGCACCCTGCGCGCGTGGGAAGCCATGCGCATCCTCGCCGACGACACTTGCCGGCCGTTCTGCAAACAACGCCGCGGACTGGTGCTGGGCGAAGGCGCCGGCATGGTCGTGCTGGAAGACTACGAGCATGCGCGCGCGCGCGGCGCGGAAATCCTCGCCGAGCTCGCGGGCGCTGGCATGAGCGCCGACGCCGGCGACATCGTGCTGCCCTCCGCCGATGGCGCCGCCCAGGCCATCGCCGCGGCACTGCGCGATGCCGGGCTGGATCCCGCGGACGTCGATTACATCAATGCCCACGGCACCGCGACGCCCGCCAACGATCCGACCGAAACCAAGGCAATCCACAAGGTGTTCGGCGAGCGTGCGAAACAGGTTGCCGTGTCGTCCACCAAATCCGTGCACGGGCACGCACTCGGCGCCGCCGGCGCGCTGGAAATCATCGCTGCGCTCGGCGCCCTGCGTGAAGGCGTCATCCCGCCCACCGCCAACTTCATCGACCCCGATCCCGAGTGCGATCTCGACTACGTGCCCAACGTTGCGCGCGAGGCGCCTGTGCGCGCGGTGTTGTCCAACGCCTTCGCGTTTGGCGGACTCAACGCCGTGGTGGCGCTGAAGCGCGC
>JAFEDX010000059.1 GCA_018241365.1 Pseudomonadota bacterium | reverse complement strand
CATCATACGAATTCAACCGCTCCGCAGGCGGAAGTGGGGCAAAGCAGGACTGCCCGCTGTGGCTGGAAGGAAGACCACCACCGCCGCCGCCACCGCTACCAGGACCGCCGCCGCCCTCTGGAGGCGGGGCGGGGCTATTGCCGCCGCCACCGCCGCCGCTGCTCCCGGTGAAAGCCGTGCAATACTCGTGATAGGGGGTGCCGCTGTGACAACTCTCTGATGTCAGGGGATGAGCACCGGTGAAATTCACATCGTCGATTGCCTGCGTTATCATCTCGACACTCAGCAGATTGCCACGCGCCGTTCCCGACTCATCCGCCAGTGACACTTCCGATGAGTCATGTATTACTCGCGACGTACCTGTCGTGGGAAGAGCCGGCGACACAGGCACTTGACCTGACGCCGTGGCAAATCCGTAACTCGAAAGCGCACATAGTGTGTACTGAAGCGTGCAGCGGAATACAGGCATCAGTTCGCTCCTGATCTATTTCGCACGAGGGATATCACCGAACCAGCACCACTTCCTTCAGCTGTGTCTGCATTAAACGACCTCAATGATCCTACGCTTAACCCGTCACTGTGACTGAATGTGACTTGAACGAATAATTGCTCAGATCCACCGTGGAGAGAGGTGGCGATGCTTGCGGTCTCTGCCAAGAAGAAATGGACAAAACCCGCCTTTCGGCGGGTTTTTGTTTGATTCGACTGCGGCGAGTTCCTCTACGCCCTCGCCACCGCGTACCGCTTCAGCCGCGCGGCGAATTCAACCAGCTTGCGGTTGCCGCTGGCTTCGGCATCGTGGCACCACTGCTGCAATGCGGCCAGCGCATTTTCGGGCCTGCGCTGTTCCATCAGTGCCGCAAGCCGCGCGCGGTACTCGCTGATCTGCTGCAGGCGCGGGCGATTCTCGATCGCGGCGGCAAGCCGCTGCTTGCCGTTCTTGTCCAGCCAGCGGCCACCGTTGGCCAGCGCACGGCGCAGGCGGCGGCGGGTCATTGCGCCGAAGCGACGCGTGCCTTCCGCGTTGGACTGTTCACGCACGGTCGGCTTGATGACCGTCTTGTAGTAATCGGTCATGGCCTCGAAGCGGTGCGTCAGCAACGCCTTCAGGGTCTCGGAGTCGGGCAGCGACACGTTCGGCCGTTCGTCCAGCGTCGGCGCCACGCGCAGCACTTTTGCCAGCTTGACCTTTTCCAAGCCACGAATGACCAGCCAGCCGATATCCACTTCGAACTTGCGCAGCGCGAACTTGGCCGAACTCGGGAACGCGTGGTGGTTGTTGTGGAGTTCTTCGCCGCCGATCCACACGCCCCACGGCGTGAGATTGGTGGCGGTATCGGCGGTTTCGAAATTGCGATAGCCCCACCAGTGCCCGATGCCGTTGACGACGCCCGCCGCCCAGAACGGAATCCACGCCATCTGCAGCGCCCAGATCGCGCCGCCGAGCACGCCGAACAGCGCGAGATCGATGATCGCAAGCAGGGTGACGCCGAGATACGGATGCGGCGTGTACACGTGCCGCTCCATCCAGTCATCCGGCGTGCCACGACCGTACTTTTCCATGTCGGCATGGTTGGTGGCCGCGGTGCGATACAGTTCCGCGCCCTCGAAGAACACCTTGCGGATGCCGACAACCTGCGGACTGTGCGGATCCTGTTCGGTCTCGCAATGCGCGTGATGCTTGCGATGGATCGCGACCCATTCCTTGGTCACCATGCCGGTGCCGAGCCAGTTCCAGAAGCGCAGGAAGTGCGAGACGACGGGGTGGAAATCCACGCCGCGGTGGGCCTGGCTGCGGTGCAGGTACAGGGTGACGGCGAAAATGGTGAGCTGGGTGGTAACCAGCACGTAAACAAGGATCGCGAGCCAGCCGGCGTTCGCCAGGCCGTGCGCGGCAAAATCGAGCAGGGTATCGAGCATCAGGGTCACGTCAGGAGGGGCGGGCAGCGCAAGCCCGTGCCTGCGAGTTTAGGGCAGAAAGCCCCGTATCGCCATCGGCTTGCCTGAACTATGTGATGGCAGTGACAATTCTTTCAATGGCTTTTACGTCATGCTAACGAAATGCCTTCCCAACCGTCTGTCAAACCGGTCTCGACGCCACCCTTGCTGGAACTCGATCACGTAAGCCGCCGCCTCGGCGGTCGTGAGGTGCTGTGCGAACTGTCGTTCACGCTGCAGCGCGGCGAGGTGTTGGGCCTGCTCGGCGCGAACGGCGCGGGCAAATCGACCACCTTGGCGATCATCGCCGGCATCTTGCAACCATCATCCGGCAGCGTGAGCGTGCATGGCCGCGCTGCAACGGAAGTCGGCCAGCACATTGGCTGGGTGCCGGAAAACGTTCCGCTGTGGCCGGAACTGACCGTCACCGAAGCGCTGGACGCCTGTGGGCGCCTGCGCGGCTTAGTGCGCGAGACGCGCAAATCCGCGATCGCACGCGAGCTGTCGCGTCTGGACCTGGGTGATTTCGCACATCGTCTGTGCGGGCAGCTCTCGCTGGGCCAGCAACGCCGCGTCGGATTGGCGCAAGCGCTGTTGCACGAACCCGACCTGCTGGTGCTCGACGAACCCGGCAACGGACTCGATCCGGTACAGGCCGCACAACTGCGCGGACTGATCGGCAAGCTCGCGCCCGGGCACGGCATCATCCTGTCCAGCCACGATCTCGCCGAGGTGGAAGCGATGTGCAGCCGCGTGGTGATCCTGCACGAGGGCCAGGTGCGCTGCGACACGCCGCTGGCAGACATCCGCGGCAAGCTGGACGCGCAGTTTCGCGCCATCGCGAACACGCAGGCGAGCGCCGCCGCATGAGCGCATTCACGATCGCACGCATCGACCTCAAGCGCCTCGCCGTGCGCCCGTTCGCGTGGACGCTGGCCGGCATTGCATTGGCGATGATGGCCTGGCAATTCCTGCTGGGCGTGTCCGCGTTCATGCATGCGCAACCCACCGTCCCAGGCGCCACCGGCGGAGCGGGATTCACGGACAACGTGATCGCGCCGTACCTGCTCAACTACGTCCAGCTTTGCCTGGTGATCGCGCCGCTGGTGACGATGCAGGCGCTGGCCGGCGAGCGCGGCGCGCAACGGTTGGCGTTGCTCGCGGCCGCCGGCGCCAACGCAACCCGGATCGTGCTCGGCAAATTCCTGGCGCGACTGGTGTTCCTGTGGCTGCTGCTGATCGTGGTCGCGACGCTGCCGCTGGTGCTGGCGCCGGCGACGCACCTCGACTGGGGCCAGTTCGGCGCGGCATTGATCGCCAGCGCGCTGTGCGTGGCCGCACTCGTCGCGATCGGCACTGCCTGTTCGGCATTCACACCCGAACCCGCGCTGGCCGCCGCCGCAGCGCTGCTGATCGGCGAGGCCTTGTCGTTGATCGATGCCGGCGTGCGGCTCACCGGCGGTGACACTGGCTGGCTGGGCTGGCTGGCCCTGCACACGCATCTCGCGCCTGCCTTGCGCGGCCTCGTGCGCAGCGAAGACATCGTGTATTTCCTCATCGTCATCGTGCTGGCTCTGGCCCTTGCGGTCCGCCGGGTCGACGGCGACCGGGAGCGCGGCTGATGCGGCGCGCCTGGCAATCGTGGTTGTTCGCCCTGCTCGCGGTGGTGATCGCGGTGTGCGTGGCCGTCCTCTCCACCCGCTTTGCATTTACCGTCGACTGGAGTGCCGGCGCACGCGCCTCGATCACGCCGGATAGCCGCGCGCTGCTCGCGCAACTCAAGGGGCCCGTGGACGTGACGGCGTACGCGCGACCGGGCGACCTGCGCGCGAAGACGCGCCTGCTGGTCGAGCGCTACCAGCGCTTCAAGCCGGACCTGAAACTCGGTTTCGTCGATCCCGATCTCGATCCGATCGCCACGCAGGACGCCGACATCACCACCAACGGCGAAATCGTGTTGCGCTGGCAAGGCCACACGCAGCACGTCACGCGGCTTGACGAGACGGATTTTTCCGACGCCCTGGCGCGCCTCGCGCGCGGACACACACAACTCGTCGCCTTCGTCACCGGCGATGGCGAACGCGACGCGACGGGCAAGCACGCCGCTGATCTTGGCAACTTCGTGGCGCGCCTCGCCGCACGCGGCGTGCGGGCGTTGCCACTGAACCTTGCCGAAGCCGCCGAGGTGCCGCGCAACGCCGGCCTCGTGGTGCTGGCGAGCCCGCAGGCAGCGCTGCTGCCGACCTCGGTGCAGAAGCTCGAAGACTACGTCGCCAGCGGCGGCAACCTGCTGTGGCTCACCGAGCCCGGCAGCGACGACCTCGGTCTCGCGCCGCTGGCCCAGGCGCTCGGCATCAAGCACCTGCCGGGCACGCTGTTCGATGGCGCAACTGCCACGCGCGACCCGCGCATCATCATCGCCACGCGCTATCCGGCGCAGGCCATCACCGACGGGTTCCGCCTCAACACCCTGTTCCCGCGCGTGGCAGCGCTCGCGGCGCTGAACGGTGCGGCGTGGAACGCGCAGCCCATCCTGCAATCCGGGTCGCAAAGCTGGAACCAGACGGCACCCTTCGATCCCGCGCACGACACCTTGGCTGCCGGCGTCGGTGACCTGAAAGGCCCGCTCACCTTCGGCTATGCATTGAGCCGCCTGTCGCCCAGCCCCGACAAGACGCAACAGCGCGTGGTGGTGATCGGCGACGGTGACTTCCTCTCCAACGCGCTGCTGGCCGACGGCGGCAACCTCGCGCTGGGCGAACGCGTGGTCGACTGGCTGCTCGGCGACGACGCGCTGACCGGTGTGCCGCGCGGCGCGCCGGATACCACCGTGAAACCGACGCGCGTCGAGCTTGCGCTGCTGAGCTTCGGTTACCTGATCGCGCTGCCGGTCCTGTTGATCCTGATCGGCCTCGCGATCGGCTGGCGCCGCAGCCGGCGATGAGCCGCGCTTCACGCCAGCTGGTGATCCTGGCGGTCATTGCCGCGGCGCTGGTTGCGCTGGTCTTGTGGATCGGGCGACGCGAATACCTGCGTGATCCGCCGGCGTTGACCGGGCTTGATCCCGCCAACGTGGCGCGTATCGAACTCGATATTCCGGGGATAGCGACGCAAGCCTTCTCGAAGCGCGCAACCGGATGGTGGCGCGTGAACCCGTCGGAACTGCGCGCCAATGATGCCCGCGTGCAGCGCCTCGCCAACCTCGCGATGACACCCGTCGCGCGCTGGATTCCCGCCGCGGAAATCGCGCCCGCGAACGTCGGGTTGGAACAACCTTCCGCGACTCTGGTATTGAACGGCGTGCACATCGAGTACGGTGGTCTCACCGCCATCGACGACCTGCGCTACGTACGGGTCGGGGACAAGATCGCACTGGTGCCGCGGCAGTACTCACCGGAAGTCATGCTCACGAAACCGGGCCAATGAGTCGTGCCTGAACTGCCGGAAGTTGAAACCACGCGACGCGGTATCGCACCGTTCGTGACCGGCCGCACGGTGACGCGAGTGCTGCTGCGCAGGAAAGATCTGCGCTGGCCGATCCCGCGCGCGCTCACCACGAAATTGCCGGGGCAGCGCATCGAAGCGGTCGAGCGCCGCGCGAAATACCTGTTGCTGCACACCGAAGCCGGCAGCGCGCTGCTGCACCTCGGCATGTCGGGCTCGTTGCGGATTATCGATCCCGACGTGGCACCACGCGTGCACGATCATTACGACATCGTTTTGGATTCCGGCAAGGCGTTGCGCTTCAACGACCCGCGCCGTTTCGGCTGCCTGTTGTGGCAGAAGCCCGGCGAAGTGCACCCACTGCTGCGGGAACTCGGACCGGAGCCGCTGGGCGACGCCTTCGATGGCGACTGGCTGTGGCACGCATCGCGCGGGCGCAGTGCGGCGGTGAAAACTTTCCTGATGGACCAGTCTGTCGTGGTCGGCGTCGGCAACATCTACGCCAGCGAAGCACTGTTCGCGGCGGGCGTGCATCCGAAGCGTGCCGCGGGCGCGGTGTCGCGCACGCGTTATGCACGCATCACCCACGAAATACGCCGGATACTCAACTACGCCATCACGCGCGGCGGCACCACCCTGCGTGATTTCATCGCGCCCGACGGCGCACCCGGCTACTTCGAGCGGGAACTCATGGTGTACGGCCGCGCCGGCGAACCGTGCAAGACCTGCGGAACCGCGATCCGGTCCGGCGTGATCGGCCAGCGCATGACGTACTGGTGCCCGCGCTGCCAGCACTGAACCCGGCACGCGTGACGCATGACAAGCGTCACGCGACATGTCTCGTACGATCATCCATGATCGCTGCTCCATAAAATGCTTTCACGGAAGAAAGTCGTCCGGATCGGGAGCATCAAAACGGACATCCCTGTCCTGACTTTCCACGAAGGCCCGTCGCGTCGGAGAGCATCATGTCCCCCAACATCGTCGCCCCGTTGGTGCTCGCACCGTTGATCGTATGGCGGTTGTATGCGCGCACGCGCCGCAACTTCGGACGGCAGCCCATCCGGCCCAAGCGCATGTGGATACGGGTGGGAATCCTTGCAGCGGTCGCGCTGCTGGTTGCCAGCCGGGGATTCATCGAGCCTCGCCTCGCCGTAGGCCTGGCTGTCGGGCTGGGCGGTGGCGTCGTGCTCGGCGCAGTGGCGCTGCGGCTCACACGTTTCGAGATCGACGGCCAGAACGACTGCTACTTCCCCAATCCATGGATCGGGCTGGCACTGACCGCCCTGTTCATCGGCCGCCTGTTGTACCGGTTCATGGTGCTTTATCCGGTCATGTCGCAGGCTGCCACCAGCGGCGGCTACGCCACGTACCAACGCAGCCCGCTGACCATGGCCATCCTGGGGCTGCTGATCGGCTACTACATCGCCTATTACGTGGGATTGCTGATCCACCATCGACGGGTATCGAGGGCCATGACCAGTCCCAGCAAATAGCCTGCGCAAAACCGCCGCAGGCTACAGCGCGTCGGCGTCCAATTCACCCGTCCGGATGCGGATCACCTGATCCAGCGTCGAGATGAAGATCTTGCCGTCGCCGATCTTGCCGGTGCGTGCCGCATGCGTGATGGCCTCCACCGCGCGTTCGACCAGGTTGTCCGGCAGCGCGATTTCGAGTTTCACTTTCGGCAGGAAGTCCACCACGTATTCGGCGCCGCGGTACAGCTCGGTGTGGCCCTTCTGGCGCCCGAAGCCCTTGACCTCGGTGACCGTGATGCCATTGACGCCGACTTCCGACAGTGCCTCGCGCACGTCGTCCAGCTTGAACGGCTTGATGATGGCGGTGATCAGTTTCATGGTGGCGATCTTACCCGAGCGGGATGCCGAATGGCCTGACCGCAGCGTTAGTCGGGGAAGTCGGGCCATGAGCTTTCGGCCACCGAGTTCCAGGCATGGATGGCGGCGCTTGCGGCCGGGCATGACTAAACACGGGCATGGATGATCGTGCGGCTTTGTAGGAAAATCCCTACACCACAACAAGGCATCCGCCGATGGCCGCGCCAATCCCGGCGTCGTAGCCTGCGGGTGCATCGAGGCTACGGCATGATCGACGTGCACTCCATAGACCAACTCGCGCACCGGCTGGCTACCCTGGTTCCTCCGGGACTGGCCCAGGCGCGGGACGACATGGAAGCCAATTTTCGGGATGTGCTGGCGCACGGACTGCGCCGCCTCGACCTTGTTACCCGCGAGGAATTCGACGCCCAGC
>JAFEDX010000058.1 GCA_018241365.1 Pseudomonadota bacterium | reverse complement strand
GGCCCGGGCGCCAGCTACGCGCAGATGGTCACCGGCGACTTCATTCCCTCGCGCACCGCTAGGGCGGTGGAGGTAAGTGAAATGCCGGCCACGTCGATGTTTTGAGGATTCGCTGGAGGATTGCCATGAAACACACCTTGTCCATCCTGTTGCAGAACGAAGCCGGCGCGTTGGCGCGCGTGGCCGGCCTGTTTGCCGCGCGCCACGTCAACATCGACACCCTCAACGTGGCGCCCACGCATGACCCGGCGATGTCGCACCTCACCGTGGTGCTGCACGGCAGCGACGAAACGCTGCAGCAGATCGTGCGGCAGATCCGCAAGCTGGTGGATGTGATCGGCGTGCGCAGCTTGAGCCTGCACCACGATGCCGGCTACTTTGCCGGCCTCGCCGCGCGCGAGTACACGCACGACTACGCCGACGACCGCCTCGCGGTGTAACGCGGTTATTCGACGGTCACCGATTTCGCGAGGTTGCGCGGCTGGTCCACGTCGGTGCCGCGCAGCACCGCGACATGGTAGGCCAGCAACTGCAGCGGCACGGTGAACACCGCCGGCGCGATGAAGTTGCCACCGGCGTCGACCTTCATCAACTGGCCGCGGTTGCCGTTCAAGGACAGGTCGGCGTCGGCGTCGGCGAACACGTACAGCTGGCCGCCGCGCGCGCGCACTTCCTCCAGGTTGGATTTCAGTTTTTCCAGCAACTGGTTGTTGGGCGCGACCGCGATCACCGGCATGTCCTCGTCCACCAGCGCGAGTGGGCCGTGCTTGAGTTCGCCGGCAGGATAGGCCTCGGCGTGGATATAGGAAATTTCCTTGAGCTTCAGCGCGCCTTCCATGGCCACCGGGTACTGTGCGCCGCGGCCGAGGAACAGCGCGTGGTGCTTGTCCACGAAGGCCTCGGCGAGTTTCGCGATCGCAGGCTCCAGCCGCAGTGCGTCGTTGATGCGCTGCGGCAAGGTCGTGAGTTCGCCGACCAGCTCGGCCAGCTTGTCGGCGGCGACGCCGCGGATGCGCGCCAGTTCCAGCGTCAGCAGTGCCAGCGCGGACAGTTGCGTGGTGAAGGCCTTGGTCGAAGCCACCCCGATCTCGGGACCGGCGCGGGTCATCAGCGCCAGGTCGGATTCGCGCACCAGGCTCGATTCCGGCACGTTGCAGATCGCGAATGAGCCGAGGTAGCCGCTGGCGCGGCCGTCACGCAGCGCGGCGAGGGTGTCGGCGGTTTCACCGGACTGCGAGATCGCCAGGAACAGCGTGTCCGGCGGCACCACCACGTGGCGGTAGCGGTATTCGCTGGCGACCTCGACGCTGCACGGAATCCCGGCGATGCCTTCCAGCCAGTAGCGTGCGACCATGCCGGCGTGGTAGCTGGTGCCGCAGGCGATGATGTGCACGCGCTGCACCTTGCGCAGCAGCTGGTCGGCATCGACGCCGAAGATGTTGGGCAGGATGCGGCCGTCGGCGATGCGCCCTTCCAGCGTGTTGGCGATCGCGGTCGGCTGTTCGAAGATTTCCTTCAGCATGTAATGGCGGAATTCGCCGCGTTCGACCGCGTCGCGCGACAGGTCGCTTTCGCGCACCTTGCGCGTCACCTCTCGCCCACTGCTGTCGTGGACGGACAGGCTGTCGGGCGTGATTTCGACGATGTCGCCCTCGTCGAGATAGACGATGCGGTTGGTGACCTGGATCAGCGCCTGCACGTCCGAGCCGAGGAAGTGCTCGCCGATGCCTATGCCCACGCACAACGGGCTGCCGCGACGCGCACCGACCACGCGACCGGGCTGGTCGCGGTGCAGCACGGCGATCGCATACGCTCCGCGCAAGCGATGGGTGGCCTCGGTGACCGCGGCGCGCAGGTCCAGGCCCTCCGCCATCAGCTTGTGGACCAGGTGCGCGATGACCTCGGTGTCGGTCTCCGAGGTGAAGGTGTAACCGGCGGCCTGCAATTCCGAACGCAATTCAGCATGGTTCTCGATGATGCCGTTGTGCACCACGGCCACGGTGTCGTTCGAGACGTGCGGATGCGCGTTGGCCTCGGTGGGTGCGCCATGGGTGGCCCAGCGGGTGTGCGCGATGCCGGTGCGGCCGTGCAAGCCCGAAGCCTGGTACAGGGCGTCGAGGTTGGCGACCTTGCCGGGCGTGCGCAGCCGCTTCAGACCGTCCTGGTCGAGCACGGCGAGGCCGGCGGAGTCGTAACCGCGGTATTCCAGCGCGTGCAGCCCCGCCAGCAGGATGGGGATGGCATCACGTTGGGTGCAGGCGGCAACGATTCCACACATGTCAGGACCCGGATGGCCAAAAAGAACCCGAAAGATACCGGGTTCTGCGTGCAAAAAGCATACCCGGCAGCCCGTCCTTGACACGGATGGGCACGTTTCATGCAGGGGAATCGGGGCAGGTCAAAAATTTGAACTGCGTCACGTTTGAGTATAACGTGGACCCTCTTCCCGCCAGTCTGGACTGCAGGAAGAAGGCTTCAAAAACAGGGGGATGCGGCAATGTTCCGATTGTTCCGTCAAAGAGCACTGCGCTGGCAGCTGTTGCTGGTGGCGGTCGAGCTCCTGCTGTTGGTGGGCAGCGTTTATGCCGCGGTCATGGTGCGTTACTGGGGCGACCTTGGCGCGCAATCCGCATTCAATGAGGCCCTGCACTGGCGTGCGCCGCTGGTGGCGGTGGTGCTGGTGCTCGCGATGGCGGCCTTGGGCCTGTACCAGGTTCACCTGCGAGCAGGCTGGCTGGGCCGGCTCAGCCGCCAGGGAGTCGCCTTCCTGCTGGGCTGGGTCGCGCTTACGGTCCTTTATTACATGGTTCCGGCGGCGTATCTCGGTCGCGGAGTGTTGGGTATTGCACTGCTGGTCGGGTACCTGGTGCTGGTGCTGTGGCGCGTGCTGTTCCTCGGTTTCGTGGACGCCGACTTGTTCAAGCGCAGGGTGGTCATGCTGGGCGCCGGCGAACGTGCCGCCGAAGTAGCCCGCAAGATGCGCCGCAAGACCGACCAGCGCGGTTTCAAGATCCTGGGTTACGTGCCGGTGGGCGCCGATCCGGTGGTGGTGCCTGCGAACGCGCTGCTGCGTCCCGACGAATCGTTGCGGGAATGGACGGACCGCCTTGGGGTGGACGAAATCGTGGTGGGCCCGGATGATCGCCGCGGCACCCTGCCGGTGGATGCGCTGCTCGAATGCAAGCAGCGCGGCGTGGCGGTGACCGAGCTCGCCGAGTTCTTCGAGCGCGAGGCCGGCAAGATCAAGATGGACCTGACCAATCCGTCGTGGCTGGTGTTCTCCGACGGCTTCAACATTTCGCCGATGCGGCGCACCATCAAGCGTACCTTCGACATGGTGACTGCCACGCTGGTGCTGCTGATTGCCTGGCCTTTCATGCTGCTGACCGCGTTGGCGATCCGTCTCGAATCCGGCCGCGGCGCACCGATCCTGTATTCCCAGGAACGCGTGGGCGAGAACGGCAAGACCTTCCCGGTGATCAAGTTCCGCAGCATGTGCACCGATGCCGAGAGCGATGGCAAGGCGCGCTGGGCCAGCAAGAACGACGATCGGGTGACCCGGGTCGGGCGCATCATACGCAAGGCCCGGTTCGACGAACTGCCGCAGCTGTGGAACGTGTTGCGCGGCGACATGAGCGTCATCGGGCCGCGGCCGGAGCGCCCGCAGTTCGTGGACGACTTCAACGCCAGGATCCGTTACTACTCGCTGCGGCATTGCGTGAAGCCGGGCCTGACCGGCTGGGCGCAACTGCGCTATCCCTACGGATCCTCGTTCGAGGATGCCGAGGAAAAGCTCAAATTCGACCTGTTCTACGTGAAGAACCACAACCTTGTGTTCGATCTGGCCATCCTGGTCCAGACCGTGGAAGTGGTGTTGTTCGGGCGCGGCGCGCGGTGACGCGTCCGGGTTGCCTTGCGGCTGGCGGGCCTGACGCGCGGCGGGTTGTTGTTGGATACTGCGCGCCATGGCCGACGATACCGACTTCCTGACGCTGTACGACGAATTGGGCCTGGCGCCCGGCGTCAGTGACCTTGATGCCCTGAAGCAGGCCTACCGCCGGCGGGTGGCGCAACTGCACCCCGACCGCCAGGGGGTGCGTGGCGACCCCGCGCGCCTGCAGCGTCTGAACCGCATGTACGACGCCGCGTTGGCATTCGAGCAGCGTTACGGACGCCTGCCCGCGGCGGCGGTGAACACGCGGCGACCGGAGCCGGCATCCGCGCGGGTGGACGCGACCGCCACGCGCCACGGCGGTGGTCACGAGCGCCGTGCCCAGCCACGCCCGCGCCCGCAGTCGGCACCACGGCGCAACCGCGCACGCTACTACTTCGCGTTGGCGGTGCTGCTGGCCCTGGCGTTTGCCGTGTGGGGACTGGGCGTCGCGACGCGCTGAACGGCAGCGCGGGGATCAGGCTGCGTTCCGCTGCGTGCCGTCGTCGGCGTCTTCACGCACCACGTCGGGCGTGATCTTCATGATCGACTGGCGCACCTCGCGCGCGAGGATCAGGCGCGCATCGCGGGCCACGTCGTCGAGCACCGCGTCGAACTCCAGCTTGCCTTCGGCGTCGGTCCAGATGATGCGACGCTCGCGCAGTTTCTGGATGAAGCCGCGGAACAGGCTCTTGTCGAAAAATTCCGGTGCGCTCTGCTGGTACAGCAGCGACAGGCGCTGCGCCGCCAGCTGGCACAGGTTTTCGAGCTGGCCGGCGGAAAGCGCATGCGGGCCGTTCTTCACCAGCGCCGCGACCGCGATGTAGTAGCGCTCGAAGGCCTGCAGCAGGCTGTGCGCCAGCAGACGCAACTGGTAGGCATCGTCCTCGCGGCCCGCCGCGAGATGCAGCAGGCGCCCGTCGCCGCCGGCTGCCAACAGGCCGCGCGCGACCAGGAAGTCGATCAAGGCATCGATGCGGGCGGCAAAGCCTTCCGTATCCCAGGGCAGGAACAGTTCCGACTGGATGAATGGATACACCGCGCGGCCGAGCCGCTGGACGGCATCACGCGCGATGCGGCGATTGTTGGTGAAGCAGCACGACACCCATGCGCCGGCGGCGAACAGGTGCAGCACGTTGTTGCGGAAGTAGGACAACAGCACCGCCTTCTCGCCCTCGACCGCCAGCACGTCGCCCAGCGGGTGCTTGATGCGGGCGATCCAGCCCATCTGCTCGGCGTAGGCGATGATGTCGGCGGGCGCCATCGGCGTCACCGTGGTGCGCCCGGAATAGGGCAGCTCGGTGAGGATCGCCTTCATCAATTCGAGCTGCGCCAGCAGGTCGGCTTCCGCCAGTGCATGGCGCGGCGAGGCCAGCAGCGCCACCGCGATCAGGTTGATCGGGTTGACGTCGGCGGCGCGATTGACCTCGACCTGGATGCGTTCGGCCAGCGTGTCGATCACGCCCGGCAGCCATTCGGGCCTGGCGTCGGCGCCTGCCTGTTCGCGCCACGCGGGTTCGGCCGCGTCAAGCAGGGGATTCAGCAGCACCGGCTCGCCGAAGTTCAGCGTGACGCGCCCGTAGTGCTGGCGCAGCGCGCGCAGGCCGCGCAGCAGGCCCAGCCAGGATTCCTTTTCCTTTTTTTGTCCGGACAGTTCACCGATGTACGAGCGGCCTTCCATCAATTTTTCGTAGCCGATATAGACCGGCTGGAACAGCACCGGCCGGCGCGGAGCACGCAGGAACGCGCGCACCGTCATCACCAGCATGCCGGCGCGTGGCGCCAGCAGCCGGCCGGTGCGCGAGCGGGTGCCTTCGATGAAATATTCCAGCGGCACGCCGCGCTGCACCAGCTGGCTCACGTATTCGGAGAACACTGCCGAGTACAACGCGTTGGACTTGAAGCTGCGGCGCAGGAAGAAAGCGCCGCCCTTGCGCAGGAACGGGCCCAGCACCGGCAGGTTCAGGTTCACGCCGGCCGCGATGTGCGGCACGACCACGCCACTGGTGTAGAGCTGGTAGCTCATCAGCACGTAGTCGGCGTGGCTGCGGTGGCAGGGCACGTACACGACCTCGTGGCCCGGCGCGTTGGCGCGCACGCTGTCGAAGTGGTGCATGGTGATGCCGTCGTACAGCTTGTTCCAGAAATTCGACAGCAGGAATGACGCCGAGCGCACGAAGGGCTGCGAGTAATCCGCGGCGATTTCGCGCGCGTAGCGTTCGGCGCGCTTCCACGCCTTGGCCATGCCGATGTTTTCCTTCGCCGCGGCGGACTGGATCGCAGCGCGCACGCCTTCCGCGTTCAATACCGCATCGACGATGGTGCGCCGGTGCGAGAGGTCGGGCCCGATCACGGCGGTGCGTACGCGCCGGAAGTGCACGCGCAGCACACGCGCCAGCTTGCGCTGCAGGCGTTCGACGCGTTCGTCGGCGGAATCCTCGCGCAGCGCGTCGAGCGAAATCGGCGGCGAGAAGCGCACGATGGTGTCGCGTCCGTTCAGCAGCAGCGCCAGCAGGCGCCGGAAATGCCCGACCACCGCCCAGTTTTCCGAGAACAGCACGCTGAACCAGCCGGACTGGCGGTTCGGCGCGCGGCCGACATAGATCGCGACCGGCATCAGTTGCACGTTGCGTTCCGGCGCGGCTTCCAGCATCCGCAGCAGTTGCGCGATCGTATCCTGCGCGGCGTGGTCGCGCCGCCGCCGCTGGAACCAGCCGCTGGTGCCGCGCATCGCAAACATCGCGCGCCGGCGTTTGCCGAGACCCGGTACCAGCGCCAGCGGGCTGGGCAGGCCGGCCTCGTGGCAGGCGCGTTCGAGGATCAGGCTGTCGGAAAAACCGCCACGCTCGATCACGTAGATCACGGAGGTATCGGGCGCCAGCAGCGCCACGGGTTCGGCGGGGTCACGCTTGATCCGTATCCACGGCGCGAGCAGGGCGCCCCACAACGCCCGCCACCAGCCGGCGTGTACCAGCGTGTCGCGGGACAGGGATTCGGTCATCACGCGCGCCATGGATGCCTGCAACGTCAGCCTGCCAGTTGTGGAAATCAGGGAGGCGGGATTGTCCCACAACCCCGAAAAAACCCCGTTAGCTGCGAGCTGCGCCTGCGCATGGCGGGAGCCAAGTCCGACAACCGGCCGCGCAGCGCCAGAAAAATGTCAGGAATTCAATGCGATCTCGCACCAGAGGACGCCGGTGCCGGCTTCGTGCCGGCTACGGATGCAGAGGGGGCCTGCGTAGCAGTGGCAGCCGGCGCCGCGCTGCCGGCATTGGCAGGGTGGGCCTGCGCTGACGTGGCGGCCGCGGAAGGCGGATGCGCTTTTTGCCAGGCTTCCAGCAGCGCCGCGTCGTACCAGTGGTCGGCCTGTTTCAGCATCGACCACTCGCCGGACAAGGGCTTGCCCGCCAAAGTCAGTTCCAGCTTGATGGTGGCGTGGTCGCCCGCAATCGAGGTGGTGCGGGCCGTGGCGTTGGACAAACTGCCCGCAAGATCCAGGCCGTACACGTGCAACAGGTTTTCGAGGCCGTTCCAGATGATCCCGTAATCCTTCATCGTGGTCGCGTAATCGAGCGCACGCCATTGCTCCAGCGTCTGCACGTGCAGCGTGCGTGCCGTGGCGCACACCAGTGCGATCGCCTTGTGGGCTTTTTTGGTGTCGCTGAAATCCACCGTGGCCACCCAGGCGGAAAGCGCGTCCAACCCTTGATTGGCGAGTGTTTGCTGGGCCGGGCCAAGCTGCGGCGATTCGGCGATTATCTGTTTGATCGCGGCTTCGAGGATGCTGCCGAAGATCGGCAGGGACTGGCCCTTGCCGCCACGCAGACCTTTCAATT
>JAFEDX010000057.1 GCA_018241365.1 Pseudomonadota bacterium | reverse complement strand
CGTAGAGGGTTTCGGTGAGGATTTGTGGCGACAGGCCGGTGACGGCCAGGAGGATGCGGCGGGGGTGAGTGGCGGGCATGCGATCAGGCGGCGGGTTGCGCCCAGTGTTTGAGTTTTTCCGGCAGGCGGGCGATGTCGGCACCGGCGACGACGGTGATGCCCAGCGCGCGAGCCAGCTTCAGTTCGGGCTCACGCAGCTTGCGGTAACTCACCAGCATGCCGCGTGTGCCCAGGCCGCCGATGCGCCTACAGTTGTCGGAGAGTTTGAATAGCGTGTCGTTGGCCTTGGGCGCGCTCAGGCGATCGTCGCCGCCTTGCGGGCGGTCGATACGCGCCGTCTTGCATTCGATGACGAACAGCCGGTTGTGCGCCAGAAAGGCGATGTCGAGCTCGTTGCGGGTGCCGCTGGCAACGTCAATGACTTCCAGATTGGCGGCCTTGTCGCGGATGGCGAGCGCGCCGGTGATCTGGTGCACGACGTCGATGGCGTGCAGTTCCAGCCAGCCGCCTTTGACGAAGTCGCGCGAGGCTTCGCTGGCGAAATGCACGTGATCGCCCTTGAGCGTGAGGGCGCCGGCCTGCTCGAAGTCGCGCAACAACACGTCCAGGCTGCGGCTGTCGAGCTGCCAGGCGTTGAGTGCCACGCTCAGGCTGCGGCGGTTTTCGGCTTCTTGTGCCAGTGCATTGAGGGTGGTGATGGCGTCTTCGAGGCTGCCAACCTGGGTAACCAGGTTTTGCGTGAGCGCTTTTTGCGCGGCACTGGCCTGGGGGCGCTGGGGTTTGTCTGCCAGCGCAAAGCCGTAGCTGCGCAGGTAGTGGCGCAGGCGCAGTTGCTCTTGCAGCTTTTGCGGCGGCCGCTCGTCATGGCTGAACCAGATGGCCTGGTCGGTGTCGGCATCGACGTAGAACATGGCCCAGCCCAGGGCTTCGGCGGCAAGTTGCGCAGCCACCGACATGAGCTTGGTGCCGCCGGTGATGTTCAGCGTGACGCTATCGCCGCGCAGGCGCTCGTCGAGGTCGCCGAGCTGATTGGCGATCTGGTCGTAGTTGTGCTCGTTGTGCAGTTGGAGTTGCTCGACCTTGATGCCGCTTTCTTTCAGCACTGCCTCGAGGTGCGCGGCCTGTTGCTGCATTTTTTTCGTGACGACGAGAATGATTTTTTGCGGCTTGAGCGCCGCATCGAGCGCGGGCAGCAGGTTGGCGGCCGCTTGCTGCGAGACCAGGCAGATGTGGGTGTTCATGGGTGCTCAGCTGAGTGAAGGTGGATGGTGTAGCGTTGCAGCGTAGCACCGAGGGTTTGAAGCTCTTGCGCGCTCAGCTCGCGCCCGCGTGCGTCAGAAGGCAACTCCAGCGCCAGGTGCCAGTAGGCCGCGCCGCGGGTGCACACCTGCGCGGCCAGATTGACGGGCAGGGTGCCGATGACGGTGTCACCCGGTTGCACGTGGGCGGGATCGAGGTGCGGCACGTGCTGGTCAAACGCTGGGCCGTGCTGACGCATCCAGTGCAGGGCGCCGGGGTGGCGGCTGACGAACCAGGTGGTCATCTGTCCAACAGGTTGGCGAGGGTGACGAAAACCGCCCAGAGTGCGAGAACAGTCAGACCAGTCTTGAAGAAGGCGAGAAAGAAGAGCAGTAAAAAGGTATTTCGAATAGTTTTCATCGTCGACAGGTTGAGGAGCAAGTCCGCCAATGTCGTCCATGGAGGGTATTGCCGGTGACGCCGCAAGCTTGCCAGCCCCAGTGGCCGGGAGACAAACCAGTCCAGGCAAACTGTCTTTCGCCTCGCCGAAAGTGTCATATTTGTCGCAACATTCAGACAATGCCGAAATGCGAGGCTCCACATGACGATTGCCTCCATCACCAGCCGAACGTTTGCGCGTGACGCGGCAAGCGTGGCGCGGCGCATTCCCGTATTTGATGAGCCTGAGCCGCGCTGATGTATTTGCTCGATACCCATGTGCTGCCGGAGTTGCGCGCGGGCAACCCTCCGTCCAACAAGCGTTGTGTGCTATCGAAAAGGTTCATTCCACACCGCTACAACCGCACCACGTTCAGGTCTTTGCCCAGCGCCTGCTGCGCCAGCGGCAGCAGGTGCTCGTGGTGCGTGAGCACGATGATTTGCAGGTGGCGCGAGAGCTCGCCCAGCACCTTCAGGCCGGCCAGCGTGCGGCCGTCGTCGAAGTTGATGAACAGGTCGTCGGCGATGAAGGGCAGGGCCTGGCCTTGCGCGGTTTGCAGTTGCAGGGCCGCCAGGCGCAGCGCCAGGTAGAGCTGGTCGCGCGTGCCTTCGCTCATGCCGGTGACGTCCACCGGCGCGCCCGAGCTGCGCACGCCGATCAGGCGCGGGCTGTGGCCTTCGGCATCCACCAGCAGGCGGTCGAATTGGTCTTGGGTGAGCGTGCGAAAGATGCTGGACGCCTGCGCCAGCATGGGGCCTTGCCGGGTTTGGCGAAATTTTTCGATGGACCAGCGCAGCAGCCGTGAGGCGTTGTTCAGCCGGGTGTAGCGCTGCACGGCATCGGCCATGGTGGCGATGGCCTCTTGCCGCCGGGCCTCGGCCTGGGCTGCGTGGCTGGCGCCGTCGAGCGCGTCCAGCGCGGCCTTTTGGCTGCCGTGGCGGCTGCTGAGTGCTTCGATTTGCTGCAGCAGCGCGCCCGACTGCTGGGCCAGGGTGTGAAGCTCGGCCTGGACGGCATCGGGGTTGGTGTGGCTGGCCTGCGCGCGCAGTTCGGGCTCGGAGTAGCCATCTGCGGCACGGGTCAGCTCCTGCTCGGCGGTGTACATGCGTTGGTCGATGTGGCGGCGCAGGTCAGAGCGCGCTATGGCGATGGCCAGGCTGTCCAGGTCGCCACTGCCCGTAGCCGCCAGCAGGGGTGCCAGGCTGGCATCGATGGCCTGTTGCTTGTTGTGTGCCGCGTGGAGTTCTGCCTCGGCCTTGTCGAGTCGGGCTTGCAATTGGCCGACGCGCGCCTGGGCCTGCCGGGCGCTATCGAGCTGCTGCGCCAGGGCCAGCGCGATCTCCGGCGCGGGCTGGGTGGCCAGCTCCGGGGCCAGGCGCGCCGCCAGTGTCTGGGCACTGCGGGCCAGGCCGTCAAGATCGGCCTGCATGGTGTCGATGCGTTCGCTGCGGGTGCTGCGCATGCTGCCCAGCAGCCGGTCGATGTCTTGCAGCGTGTCGATCTCGGCTTCGATGCTGTCGGGCTGCGCGCTGGCGGGATAGGCGGCATCCACCAGTGCCGCCTGCCAGTGGCTTTGCCATTGCTGCCAGGCCTGCTGGGCTTTGTCCACCGTGCTTTGCAGGGTGGGCAGGCTGGCTTGCCAGTCGACCAGCTGCCGCGACAGGGTGTCGCGCTGCCCCTGGGCCTGGTCTGCCGCCTTGATGAGGGCGCGCGCTTGGCGCAGGCATTCGGTCAAGGGGGCCAAGGGAGGCGCCGAGGTGCTGTCGCCGCTGCCGGCGGGCAGCGCAGCCCACAGCTTGCGGTGTGCCGCATCCGCGGCCTGCTGGCTGGCGTGGGTTTGCTGCTCCAGTTCGGCCTGCTCTTGCACCAGGGCGAGCGCGGTTTCGCGCTGATTCAGCCAGGCGCTGGCCAGGTCCAGCGGCAGCGCCGGCAGGCCGCTGGCGGCGGCCAGGGTTTGCCACTCGGCAGCACAGCCGCGGGCGCGCTCCTGCGCCGCTGCGGCGCGCTGCTGCAGCTGGCTGAGTTCGAGTTCCAGCTTTTCCATGCGCTGGGCGCTGGCCTGGCGGTCGGCCTCGTGTTGGGCGCGCTCCAGGCGGGCGTCGGCCAGCTGGTCGGCCTGCGCCAGGTGGTTTTCAAATGCGCTCGCCTGCTGGGGCAGCTGCCCCGGCGCGGCCTTGATGGTTTGCCACAGGCTGTCGCGCGCCTGCCGTGCCTGCTGCAATTGCTCCAGCGACACGGGGTGGAATTGGCGCACCAGCTGCTGCAGCGCCAGTTTGGCCTGGGCGATGTCTTGCGCCTTGGCCTCGGCGGCCTCGCCCAGGGTTTGCGCCTGGCGGGCTTCGTCGCGCTGGCGCTGCTGCAAGGCCTGCACGGCAGCGGCTTGCGGGGCCAGCATGCCGGCCAAGGCCTGCGGGCTCTGGCGCCAGCTGCCCATGGCGGCCAGGGCGGTCTCGATCTTGTCCGCCAGGGCGGCGGCTTTTTGCTGCCCGTCGCGCCGGGTGCTGTCGTGGTTGGCAAAAGGCAGCGCCTCATCGAGCGCCTGAACCAGGCCGGGGTGCGCGGTTTGCGCCGGCAGGGCTTGCAGTTGCTGGGCAAGCTGGGTGATTTGCTGCTGGCGCTCGGCCAGCTGGGCCTGGGCCTGGCGCAGGTCTTGATCCACGCCGCCGTGCCGCTTGAGTAGGCGCGCCAGGCGCGCGCGCACAGCGGCCACGGGCAGGCGCTGGCGCACTGCGTCTTCGGTGTCGGCCGCCCAGCCCAGGGCGCTGGCCAGCTCTTGCACGCGCTGCCATTGGGCGTGGACTTCTTGCGTGCGCTTGGCGATGTCGCTGCCGTGCGCCCGAAACTGCAGCCGGCGTTCGTTGAGCTCGGTGATGTCGGCGGCGCGCGCCAGCAGGTCGTGGTTGACCTGCGTGGCGGCCAGCGCGTGCGTGAGCTGCGCCTTCTCTTGCGTCAGCCGCTGCATGTCGGCCTGGACCAGCGCCAGCTGTTGCCTGGCCTGGGCCAGCCGCTGGCCGGCGTCTTCGTCCAGCAGGGCGATGTCACCCTGGGCCAGCAGTTGGTCGCGTTGCTGGCGGGCGGCGTCCAGCGTTTGCAGCAGCGGCGCCACGCGGCGGATGCGCTCCAGCCGGCTGGTCTGCTGCGCCATGCCCTGGTGCTGCTGGCGGGTCTCGTGCAGCTGCGCGGCGGTGGCTTGCAGCGCCTCGTGCTGCGCCTGCCAGTCCTTGGCGCGCAGCAGGTGTTGCTTGAGGTCTTTGCCGGCGGCCTCGAAGTCGTCGCGTGCCTGGTAGTACAGGCGCGATCCGGCCTTGCGCGGCGCCCACAGGGCGTCGGCTTCTAGCTCCAGATTTTGCAGTGTGTCGCCCAAATGCTCGATGCCGGCGGCGGACTGGAACAGCAGGCGCCCGATGTCGTCGGAGGCGGCGAGGATGTCGGCCCCGCCGGCCACCAGCCGGTCATGGTCGAGCCCGTACATGCGTTCGTAGGCTTCGCGCTGCACATGGGCCAGCCAGGGCGCCAGCGCGTTGTCGGGCAGCGCCGCATCGTCGGGCGTGCGCAGGGTGTTTTTGTTGCCCTTGGTGCGATCGAACGCCAGGCTGGCTGCGTTGGCTGTGCCCTCGCCGGCGCGCTGCAAACTGCCGCCCAGGCGCAGCTCTGGCATGGGGTGCACAAAGGCCATGGGCGTGCGCGCGGGAAAGCCGAACAACCAGTCGCCAATGGCCTGGCGCAGCGTGGATTTGCCGGCCTCGTTGGGGCCGACGATGAGGTGGATGTCCGCGCCCTGCGCGCTCGCCCGGGCGGGCAGGCGCAGCGTGCGGTCGGTGAACTTGCCGTAGCGGATGAGCTTGAATTCGTTGATGCGCATGGTGTGCCTTCTCTGCCTTCAACGGCCGGCGTCTGCCGCCGCGTTGGTGCGTGCGCCCAGCAGCGCCAGGGCGTCATGCAGGTGCGCGGCCAGCGCCTCTTCGGGCTGCTGGCGCAGCGCGGCCAGCTCGGGTGCTTGCACCAGCACCTCGTGCGGCAGCTTTTCCAGCACGGCTTGCCAGCCGGTTTGCAAGGCGCGCACAAAGTCTGCATCGTGCGCGGCGCTGCGCGCCAGGTCTTGCAGCTCGGCAAAGGCGCTGGCAGCATCGCCGCTGGCCGGGGCCTGGGCCAGCTGCAGGGGCTGGGTGTCGGCCATGACTTTTTCAATCCACAGGCGTTCGGGATCCAGCCCCACGGCCTGGGCGATGACCTCGTGGCGCAGCTGCTGGTCGCTGCGCAGCAGTGCCGCGTGCGCAGCGGACGGGCCGGTAAAGCGCACGCGCACGGCCATCACCATGTGCGCTGGCTCCTGCTGCAGCAGCTGCTCCAGTGCCTGGCCCACCAGGCGCAGGGCGCCGGGCAGGTCGTCGGCCTGGCGGGCGTCTATCTCCAGCAGGTGCCAGCGCAGCACGTCCACCTCCAGGCGATCGACGCGGGTGATATGCGCCCCTTCGGCGCTGACGAGCAGCGCGCCATGCGCACCGGTCTCGCGGATATGGCGCCCCTGCAGGTTGCCAGGGTAGGCGATGGTCACGTCGCCCTGCTCCACCCAATGCGCGTGCACATGGCCCAGCGCCCAGTATTGGTAGCCCTTGGCGTGCAGCTCGGCCGGCGAGCAGGGGGCGTAGTTGGCGTGCTGGGCGTTGCCCTCCAGCGCGGTGTGCAGCACGCCGATGTTGAGCCAGCCGGGCACCGGCGCGGGGTAGCCGGGCACCAGGTTGTCGGTGGTGGCGGCGTGCTTGAAGCTCTGGCCGTGCAGCGCCACTTTGTGTGCAGCTATGCGAAAGGTCTCGGCGTGGCGTGCCGGAAATACCTGCACGTTGTCCGGCAACTGCAGGCTGCGCGTGACCTCGCTTTCGGCGTCGTGGTTGCCGTAGAGCAGGTATACCGTGATGCCGGCCTGGCGCAGCCGCCCCATCTGGCGCACGAAGAACAGGCCGGTGTGGTAGTCCTTCCAGTCGCCGTCGTACAGGTCGCCGGCAATCACCATGAAGTCCACCTGCTCCTCGATGGCGCGCGCCACCAGCCGCTCAAAGGCCTCGCGCGTGGCCGTGCGCAGGCGCTCGGCGGGGGCGTCGGGATAGGCCGACAGGCCGACCAGCGGGCTGTCGAGGTGGATGTCGGCGGCGTGGATGAATTTCATGGTGGGGTTGATGTGGGAAGCTATTTCAGGCCGTGACTTCATTGTGGTGCCGCGCGCTGGCGGTGGCGCCGCGGCAAGCTTGCTGGCAGTTGTTGCGGGCGTAAATTCCGGAATCAACGCCCGTAAATTCCGGAATCGAGGCTATGGCGCCGTCAGCCGATAGCCGCCCAGGCCCATGGTGGCGTTTTTGCCGACGTGCAGCCATTGGCCCAGCCATAACCAAGGCCAGACGCCGGCAATCGCATCGGCTGAACCGTGGAGCTGCCAACGGCCTACGACGCCGCCCAGCGCCATTTCTTGCTGCTGGCGGCTGCTGTAGCGCACCCAGTCGAACCATTGCAGCGTGCGCTGGTCACCGAGCCGCTCGGCCAGCGCGGCAATGGCTGGCACTTGTGTGCCCCATTGGGTTTGCTGGGCATGAAATTCGAGCACCAGCGCAACGCGGCGTGCCACGGCGCTGATGAGAACCCGTGGGCTCAGTTGCTGCGGGCGCAGCGGGCGGCCCTGGTGCTGCAAGCGCAGTGGGGTGTGGATGTGCAGCTGCAAGCGGTCAACACCCTGCGGTAGGGGCGCCATGTTGAGACTGGCTGCATGGGGCTCTATGCGCGGGGCTTGGGCGCTCCACACGGGGTGCAGCTGTCCGCTGGCGTCTTGCCATTGCACCTGTTCCAGCAGCAGGCGGCTGCGCAGGCGCGTCAAACCCTGCGCCAGGGCGCGTTGCCAGGCGACGATGACCAGCGGCAGTTGCTCCAGCGCGTGGCCGGTGAGCACCATGTGAAACACCAGCTCCTGCCCCGGCTGCAAGCAGCGGTCGTCTTCGGGTTGCGCCTGATGCAGGGCGGGCGTGGGCGGCTCGACCACATAGGCGTTGGGGATGGCGCTAAAGCGCTGCAACTGGTGCTGCTTAGGGGCTCGTAACTGCGTTCATGCGTCTTGAGCCGCCGTACTGCGCACTTCACTCGCCAGAAACTCGGCCACGCTGATGAAGTTG
>JAFEDX010000056.1 GCA_018241365.1 Pseudomonadota bacterium | reverse complement strand
GACCATCGGGTGATGGCCGGTCGCGACCACGGTCGCTCCTACGGTGAAGCAATGGTTGTCGCAGCCCACGGCATCGGCCGGCGCCGTGCGCCGGATCGCTCCTGCAGTAGGAGGGCCGGCAGGCCCGACCGTTCGCTGCCGCGTTGTTACAATGGCGCGCTTGCCGTCGCCGCCTCCGCGGGCGGTGGTTCCTTTTCGCTTGCCGGGTTTCGACCGTGACTGCTTCCGCCGACGTGGCCATCGAGGTACATGGCCTGTCCAAGGTGTATCGCCTGTGGAGCACGCCGGCTGCGCGCCTGTGGGTGCCGGTGTTGCAACGCGTCGAACACGCCTTCCGCTGGCTGCCGCCGTTGTCCCGCTGGCTGCGCGGCGCCATCGACCGCCGGCTGCGGTTCCACCGGGCACTGGAAGATATCAACTTCACCCTGCATCGCGGCGATGCGCTGGGCATCATCGGCGCGAACGGCAGCGGCAAGAGCACCCTGTTGCAGCTGGTGGCCGGGGTGTTGCAGCAGACCAGCGGCAGCGTGCACGTCAACGGCCGCATCGCCGCGCTGCTGGAACTGGGTTCGGGCTTCAACCAGGAGATGACCGGCCGCGAAAACGTGGTGGTCAACGCGGCGATCCTCGGCATGAGCCGCGCACAGATCGAGCAGCGCATGGATGCCATCATCGCCTTCGCCGACATCGGCGAATACATCGACCAGCCGGTCAAGACCTATTCGTCGGGCATGGTGATGCGGCTCGCGTTTGCGGTGCAGGTGCATGTGGACCCGGACATCCTGATCGTGGACGAGGCGCTGTCGGTGGGCGACGCGCGCTTCCAGGCCAAGGCCATGACCCGCATCGACGAGATCCTGAAGCGCGGCACCACGCTGCTGTTCGTGGGCCACGACTTGAACGCGGTGAAATCGTTTTGCCAACACGCGATGCTGCTGGAGAACGGACGAATTTCCCTGCAGGGCGCGCCTGAAGAGGTGATCACCGAATATCTCTTCCGCATCCACGCCGACACGCTGCGCGCGTTGCCGGCCGTGACGGCGGGCATCAGCGAGCGCCTCGACCATGGCTTTGGCGTGGGCGACACCTGTGTCGAACAGGCCAGCATCAATGGAGTCGCCCATCACGCTTCGCTGCGCTACGGCGACAAGGTGCAGTTGGAAATCGTGATGCGGGTGAATCCGGAAGTGCAGGCGCCGTACCTGATCCTGGACATCATGGACGGCAAGGGCATGCAGATCACGGGCCGGCGCATCGCGGTGCGCCGGCAGGCTGGTGAACCGCACGTCACCCTGCGACTGGCTTTCGATGCGACCCTGCAAAAAGGCGTGTATCGCTTCCGCATGCGCATGGTTGACGCGCCACGACTCGAAACCACCACGATGCTGTCGCGCCAGGATGGCTGGCTTTCGTTCGACGTGGTGGACGACAGCCGCGAGCGCTTCACCGGCCTGTTCCCGCTGCCGATGGAAGTGGATCTCGACTGATGGCCCGGCGGCGCATGCTGGTCCAGCGTGATTACCGGGGCTACACCGGCGGGCACGGCAAGCTCCTCGATTACATTGGCCACGTCAATGCGCATCCCGGCTGGGAGGTGGCGCTGTACCTGACGCCGCACTCGCGCAGCGTGCCGGGCAATCCGTTTTGCAGTGTGACTGGACTGTGCGACGCGTGGCGTCCCGAAGACGCCGATGCGCTGCTGCTGGGTGGAACGGACTGGGCGGCGCTGGATGGCAAGACGCTGCGCCCGGACCAGCCGGTCATCAACCTGGTACAAGGTGTGCGGCATGCGGAAGCCGGTTCCGTACTGCGTGGTTTTTTGCCGCGGCGTGCGGTGCGCGTGTGCGTGAGCACCGCGGTGGCCGATGCGATCGCTGCCACCGGTGAAATCAACGGACCCATCGAAGTGATCCACGCAGCGGTGGATGTTCCGATGCTGGCGCGGATGGGCGCGCGGCAGCGCGGGGATCGGGTCTTCGTCGATGCCGTGAAGCAGCCCGGCATGGGACGTGATGTGGCGGCGCGGTTGGGCGCTGACGGCGTCGCGGTCGATCTTCTGGTCGAGCGGTTGCCGCGCGCGGATTACCTCGCGCGGATGGCGGCGGCCGCCATCGTGGTGACCTTGCCGGAAGCCGCCGAAGGGTTTTACCTGCCGGGCATCGAGGCGCTGGCGATGGGCCGCGTGCTGGTGCAATGCGATTGCGTGGGCAGCCGCGATTATCTGGTCGATGGCTGCAACGCGCTGGTGCCGGAACGCGATGCCGCTGCGATCGTGACGGCGGTCGAACGCGTGCGCGCCGATTCATCGTTGCGCAACAGCCTTATCGACGCGGCGCGCGCCACCGCGCGGCGTTTCGACCTGCCTGCCGAACGGCAGGGCGTGCATGCTTTGCTGGATCAGCTCGACGCACTATGGACGCGCTGACACCCGATCTCGCCTTGACTGGCGTTCCGCGTGGCGGGACCACGCTGGCGTGCCGACTGCTGGGCGAAGCTGACGATACGGTTGCACTGTTCGAACCCATGGCGGTCGATTGCCTGCCGCACGATCCGGACGCAGCCTGCGCCGGAGTGACGGAATACTTCCGAGGCGCGCGCGCACGCATACGCCGCGAACGGCGCGCGCCCTCGCGACTGCATGCGGGCAAGGTGCCTGACAATCCTTTTGCGGGACGCGACGCAAACGCGGGTCGCGCGTGGCGTGCCGAGCCGGGCGAGATGGTCGTGGACAAGCCACTGACCGATCGATTTCACCTGGTGATCAAGCACAATGCCACCTTCATGGCCTTGCTGCCGCAGTTGACGCAGCGAATGCCCGTGCTGGGCGTGCTGCGCAATCCGCTGGCGGTGCTGTGTTCCTGGCATTCGGTGGACCTGCCCGTCGCGCAGGGACGCCTGCCGGCGGGCGAGCGGTTCGATCGCGGACTCGCACGCCGTCTCGCCGGTGAACCGGAGGTCCTGAACCGCCAACTGCATATCCTCGATTGGTGTTTCGAGCGCCTGCTGCGCTGGCTGCCGCCGGAACGCTTGCTGCGTTACGAGGATGTCGTCGCCAGCGGTGGCGCCAATCTGTACGCGGCGGCAGGCGTGCAGGGCGAGCCGGTGGTCCTGCACGATCGCAATGCGCAGCCCCAGTGCGATCGCGAGCGGATCGCCATCCTCGCGGAAGCGCTGTGCAGGCATGCCGGATCCTGCGCAGACGCGTATGGGCGCGAAACCATCACGGCGTTGGCGAAGGACATGCTGGAGGGTGTGCCCGATGGGCGAGGCTGATTCGCCACGCGTGTCCTTCCTGATCGGTGGCGTGCAGAAGGCCGGCACCACCGCGCTGGCGAGTTTCCTCGGCTTGCACCACGGCGTGCGGTTGCCGCGGGGCAAGGAAGCCCACGTGTTCGATGCGCCGGATTTCGACGACGCGTGGAGCAGCGCGGAGGTGGACGCGCGCTATGCGGCGCATTTCGAAGATGTTGCGACGCCGGTATTGACGGGCGATGCGACGCCCATCTACTGCCTGCACGAACGCTTCATTGCGCGCATCCGGCGTTACAACCCGGCCATGCGCTGGATCCTGCTGCTGCGCGATCCGGTCGAGCGTGCGATTTCGCAGTACCACATGGAACGCGACCGCGGCAACGAACGTTGGCCCTTGTGGGCGGCGCTGTTGTGCGAGCGTTGGCGGCTGCGCGGACACCTCGATGATTTCTCGGCCCACTCGCCGCTGCGCACGCACGGCTATCGTTTGCGCGGTGACTATGCCCGGCAACTGGATGTGCTGTACCGGTATTTTCCAGCCGACCAGGTGCTGGTTTTGCAAAGCGCGACGCTGCGCGAAAATCCGGCGCGCGTGCTGGTGCGGGTGTATGAACATCTCGGGTTGCCGCAACCCGTCAAACTGCCTGACGATATCCGCGTGTTCGAGGGTGAATACACGCCGCTCGCACGTTCCAGCCCGACGCGTTGGCTGGCCGCGTGGCTGTTGTGGCCCGCGCGTCGCCGCTTGCGCCGCCGCCATGGCGTGACGTTTTCGTAGGAGCGGCGGTAGGAGCGGCGGCAGCCGCGACCACGGAGTTCCTTGGCAATGGATGTCGCTTCGGTCGGGCCTTCCGGCCCTCCTACAATGCGGGTTTTGCTCATGCGATCGGAGGCCAATGCCGTGCCAACGAAATCAGGATGGTTGCCTGCTGTGTTGGCCGTTGCCATGGCGGCGGGTCTGTCGGCATGCGGGCATGGCGGCAGTGGCGCGACCCCAACCGGTGCGACGGCAGACGCAGGGACATCCGGCGCAGTCATGGCGTCGAGCCCGCTAGGGATTACGAGTTGGGGCCCGGACCACACCAAGGCGGGTACGGCGTTCAACGTGCAGCCTGACGGCAGCGCATCCCTGTGGATTCGCGCAAACCGTTCGCTGGAAGGTTACGAAGCCGCGGTCGACTTCAACGGCACGTTGTTGCAGGGGAATATTTCAGGGAATCTCGTGACGGCAGGCATTCCGGCCGACCTGTACGCGACACCCGGCAAGTACACGGTGCAGTTGCTGGCGCGCAAGGGCAACGATTCGGTCAAGAGCAATGGAGTGATTTTCACCGTCCAATAGGCACGGCGGCGGACGGAGGTTCCAATTTGCTGCATGCCGACCGGCAATGTGCAACGATGGCCGGGTTTTCGCACTTGAACCATGAGGAGTGTTGCACGTGGAATGGTTGCGCGGGCTGAAACGGCGGTTCGCATCCGGGAACCGGCGTGTGCAGCCGGGCGGGGGCAGCGACTACGCCGCCCGGGTGGCGGCCGAAACGCTGGTCTACAAGGACGTCGCAGACATCAACGTGTTGCCGGACATTTTCCATTATTGGTCGCACACCTATTTGCGGCCGATGTTCGAAGAGTTCGGGTTTGCCAATCCCGACCAGTTTTTCACCAAGTACCTGCTGGAAGGCGCCGTGGCCGTCGGCGATGCCAGGCCGCGGTTCGTGAGTGTCGGCGCCGGCAACTGCGATACCGAGGTGCGCGTGGCGAAGCTGCTGCGCGATGCCGGCTGCTCCGGTTTCACCATCGAATGCCTGGACATGAACCCGAACATGCTGGAACGCGGGCGCGAGATGGCGCGGCAGGAAGGGGTGGCGGGGCATCTCGCCTTCGTCGAGTGCGACTTCAACGATTGGCGGCCCGCCGGTCACTATGCGGGCGTGATGGCCAACCAGTCCTTGCACCACGTGGTGAACCTAGAAGGCCTGTTCGCCACGATCGAGTCCGTCCTGCATCCGCGCGGCCTGTTCGTCACCCACGACATGATCGGCCGCAACGGCCACATGCGCTGGCCCGAAGCGCTCGTGGAGGTACGGAAGTTGTGGCAGGAGCTGCCGCGTGAATATCGCTACAACCGCTCGCTGAAACGGCAGGAAGACGAATACGTCAACTGGGATTGCTCGCAGGAAGGCTTCGAGGGCATCCGCGCACAGGACATCATGCCGCTGCTGCTGCAGCGGTTCCACTTCGAACTGTTCATCGGTTTTGCCAACATCATCGACGTCTTCATCGATCGGGCGTTCGGGCACAACTTCGACGACCAGGGGGAATGGGATCGCGCCTTCATCGACCGGGTGCATGCGCTGGACGAACAGGAAATCCGGGCCGGCAGGATCACGCCCACGCACGTGGTGGCCGTGATGGGCCTGGACCGCAGCCGGCCGACCCGCTGTTCGCGCGGGATTACGCCACAGATGGCCGTACACGCAGCCTGACGGGCGAACCGCCGTGCGGACGGGCACATGTTGCATGATTCGCGCGGCGGGAGCGGTGTGCGGCTGGCGCGTGTGGCCTGCGACGATGTAAGGTGCACGGTCGAGTTGTTGAGAGCGGCCGGCACGACGGATTCCGCGGCGTGGATCGCGCGGGTCCGGATTGCCGGTCAACCGGACGGCGTGGCCGTGCGTTCAAGGGCAGTCGCGCCGTGTTCGTGCCATGACGATTTGTGCACGGTGCCGGCATCCACCAGGGGAGGTCATGAAGGACTCGCGATCGTTGTCCGCAGACAAGCAGGTGTCGTGGCTGCTGTTCCGCATCGGGGCGGTGGTCGCGCTGTGCGTGGCGCTGTGGTTCGCGACCTGGGTCATGGATCGCGCGTCGATCAAGCTGGCGTGGTTTGCGTACGCTTGGACCTACGGGTTCTTCGTCAATGCCATCCCGGTGGTGATGGTGTTCCTGCTGCTGCTGGCGCTGTTCAATCGTGCGCTGCTGGCGTTCATCGTCACGCTGCTGCTGACGCTGGCGCTGTACGCGATCAATTTCCTGAAGTTGAAGTACCTGCGGATTCCCGTCACGTTCAGTGACGTCTATGTGCTGGGCAACCTGCACGTCGCGACGCTGAAGCTGCTGCTGGATTACGTCAAGGCGTGGCAGCTCGCAGCGGTGCTGCTCGCCGCGGCGGGTATCGGGGCGGTGCTGGCCTGGCTGGAGCACGGGTTTTTCCGGCGCCGCAGCGTGACGCGCGCGGCGGTCGCGCTGGTGGCCGCGGGAGGGCTGGTCAGCGCCGGCGCGGGCGTTGGCTGGGTAGGACGGATCTATGCGTACGATCCCCTGCGCGTGGCGCCCTATGCACCGGTGCTCACCCAGGCCCATGCCGGCCTGATCAGTTCGATCCTGAGTGCCGATGCGATGCGCCGCTACACCGCCAACGCGCCGGTGGACGTGGCCGCCGCCAACGCCTTTCTTGCGATGGCGACCCCTCCCGTTGCGTCGCTTGCACCGGCGGCAGGCGTGGTACGCCCCGACATCGTGGTGATCCAGAGCGAGTCGTTCTTCGATCCGGGCATCCTGAAGGACCTGGCCAACACGGATGCCACCTTGCCGAACCTGCATCGCGCGCTGGCGGCGGGCGTGGGCGGCACCATGGATCCGCCCACCTTCGGCGGCAGCACCCTGCGCACCGAGTTCGAGGTGCTGACCGGCGTGCCCATGGCCGCGTACCCGCAGGTCGAGTTTCCCTACCTGCAGATCGTGCAACCCGTCATCCCGGGCTTCGTGCGCATCCTGCGTGGGGACGGGTATGACGCGGTGGCGATCCACCCCAACCATCGCACCTTCTGGAATCGCGATGTCGCGTTCAAGGAAATCGGGTTCCAGCGCTTCATCTCGAAGTCGGATTTTCCGGCCGATGCACGGCGGGACGGCTGGTACCTCTCCGACGAGGCCTTGACCGACCAGGTCATCGCGACGCTCGACAAGGCCTCTGCGCCGACGCTGGTGTTCGCGATCAGCATCGAGGCGCACGGTCCCTATCTCGACGATCCGGTTGATGATCCGGCGCGCCGCGCGGCGATTCCGTTGCCGGACGGCCTGCACGGCAATGCCGCGCTCGAGTATCGCAACTACATGTACCACATCCAGAATGCCGATCGGCAGATGGGCAGGTTGTGGCAGTTCCTGGTCAAGCGCGGGCGCCCGTTCCTGCTGGTCTTCTACGGCGACCATCTGCCTGCGCTCACGCACGTCTATGCGCAGACCGGCTTCGACGATGGCCAGCCCGGTCCCGACCAGTTCGTCCCGTGGTTCATCGTGGGCACGGGGGTCGAACCGCGGACGCTCCATATCGAGTCCTGGATGCTGGGCAGCGACATCCTCCGCATGGCGGGCGTGCCGTTGTCGCCCTATTACCAGCAGGTGGCCAGGGCGCAATCGGCGCTGGCTGCGAAGCCGGACGCGCAGCAACAGGATGCCATCCAGCAGGGCGTGAACGCGCTGGCGCAGATGCACCTGCGTGGAACTGTGGATGCATTGGTTGCGCGTGATGATGCCGCAGGGAGGAACAATGCCCATGTCGCTGCGGAGCGTTGAGCCGAGGCGCTGCCGGATGCGGTGGGTGCGGCTGGTGCTGGTGTGCCTGCCAGCCTTGGGCGGGTGCTCGCACTTTGGCAACGACATGCTCCAGATCACGCCGGCCACGTTCTCCGACTGCCAGGGCGCCAACATCGTGGTGCACGTGAAGTGGGATGCTACGTCCGTGGTGAAGTCCGGTGGCGTGCAGCTGTTCGTGTACAAGCCGGGACGGCAACCCGAGTTGTGGGCGCAGGCGCCGGCCAAGGGCGAGGCCGACACGGGACAGTGGGCGGCCGACGGCATGACGGTGACGCTGGTCGATGACCGCGGCAAGCTGCTGGCGACCCGGACGCTGCAATCCACGGCGTGTCCCGTGACGAGTGGATAACGCCAACGGGCGATCCTCGCTAAACTCAGTGGGCGCCGCGTGGCGTTGCCGGTAGCCCGATTCCTGCGCATGACTCCGAACATGGCCTTGACCTTGCAGCCCGTTGTCCTGTGCGGCGGATCCGGTACGCGACTGTGGCCGGCTTCGCGCGAGAGCCACCCCAAACAGCTGCTGGCGCTGCTGGGTGGCGACACCATGCTGCAGTCCACGCTGCGGCGGCTGGAGGGTTTCACGGCTGCCACGCTGGCACCACCGCTGGTGATCGGCAACGAGCAGTACCGGTTCCTGGTGGCCGAGCAGTTGCGCAGCTGCGGCATCACCGGCGCGCGGCAAGTGCTGGAGCCGGTCGGCCGCAATACCGCGCCGGCGCTGACGTTGGCGGCGCTGCTGGCGCGCGCCCAGGGCGACGATCCGCTGCTGCTGGTGATGCCGGCCGACCACATCATTGCCGATGCGCCGGCATTTCGCGCTGCCGTCGCGGCCGGTCTTGCCGC
>JAFEDX010000055.1 GCA_018241365.1 Pseudomonadota bacterium | reverse complement strand
CGTCGCCAAGTGGTAAGGCACCGGGTTTTGATCCCGGCATTCGCAGGTTCGAATCCTGCCGCCCCAGCCACCACGGGGTTGCAGACTTGAGGTCGGAACATGCATGGCACCTCCAGCTTGATGATGTTCAGCGGCAACGCCAACCGCAAGCTGGCGGAGGATGTCGCGCACCAGCTCGGCGAGCCACTGGGCAAGGCCGTGGTCGGCAAGTTTTCCGACGGCGAAGTGCAGGTCGAGATCGACGAGAACGTCCGCAACCAGGACGTGTTCGTGATGCAGTCCACCTGCGCGCCCAGCGCGGAAAACCTGATGGAACTGCTGGTGCTGGTCGACGCGCTGAAGCGCGCATCGGCCTCCAGCGTCACCGCGGTGATCCCGTACTTCGGCTACGCGCGGCAGGACCGGCGCCTGCGCGCCGGACGCGTGCCGATCACGGCCAAGGTTGCAGCAAAGATGATCGATGCGGTGGGCACCGACCGGGTGTTGACGGTGGACATCCACGCCGACCAGATCCAGGGATTCTTCGAGGCCCCGCTGGACAACGTGTACGCCTCGCCGGTGCTGCTGGCCGACATCTGGCGCAAGCACGGCACCGAAGGCGTGGTGGTGGTGAGCCCCGACGTGGGTGGCGTGGTGCGCGCGCGGGCGGTGGCGAAACGGCTGGACGACGCCGACCTCGCGATCATCGACAAGCGCCGCCCGCGCCCCAACGAGGCGACCGTGATGAACATCATCGGTGACGTCGCCGGCAAGACCTGCGTGCTGGTCGATGACATCGTGGATACCGCAGGCACCTTGTGCGCCGCGGCCAGGGCGCTCAAGGACCGGGGCGCGCAGGAAGTGGTCGCGTACTGCACCCACGCGGTGTTGTCCGGCCCCGCCATCAGCAACATCGAAAAATCCCAGATGGATGAATTGGTCGTTACCGACACCATCCCGCTGAGCGCCGCAGGCGCCGCGTGCAAGAAGATCCGCCAGTTGTCGGTGGCGCAGCTGCTGGCCGAAACCGTGCGCCGCATGGCGTATGGCGAATCGGTCAGTTCGTTGTACGTCGATTAGCGTCAGGCATCGGGAATCGTCCATCGTTGCGGGGATCTGCCGCATCGATTCACCGTTTCCCGTTGCTCGAATCCCGGCTTCCCTGGTCGCGGGGAAGCCATTCCGAGTCGCCGCAAGGCGACGTCATGCAACCCGAGGTAAACAGCAATGCCAACCATCCATGAAATCACGGCCGAAAACCGCGCCGACCAGGGCAAGGGTGCGAGCCGCCGCCTGCGTCGCGCCGGCAAGGTTCCCGCCGTCGTGTACGGCGCCAACGGCCCCGCCGAAAACATCCAGTTCGATCACCTGAAGCTCTCGCTGGTGGCGCGCAACGAGTGGTTCACCTCGTCGATCCTCGACCTGCTGGTCGACGGCAAGCGCCAGAAGGTGCTGCTGCGCGATGTGCAGAAGCATCCGGTGAAGCCGCAGTTGCTGCATCTGGATTTCCTGCGCGTCGACGAGAACAAGGCGATCCGCGTGCGCGTGCCGATCCGCTTCCTCAACAAGGAAAAGTCGCCCGCGGGCAAGAGCGCCGGCGTGGTGATCTCGCACAACCTGACGGAAGTCGAGGTGTCGTGCCTGCCGAAGGACCTGCCCGAGCACATCGAGCTGGACCTCATCGCCCTGGAGCTCGGCGACATCCTGCACATGTCGGACCTCAAGCTGCCGGCGGGCGTGGAAATCCCGGAACTGAAGTTCGGCAAGGAATACGACCACACCGTGGTGTCCGCACAGGCCGTGCGCGAGGAAGTCGAGGAAGTCCCGGTTGCCGCCGAAGGTGCAGTGCCCGCCGAGGGCGCCGCTGCTGCGGCTCCGGCGACCCCGGCTGGCGATGCGGCCAAGGCCGCTGCGCCTGCAGCAGCAGCCGGCGACAAGAAGCCGGCCGAGAAGAAGTAGGGCGAGAAACAGCGTTTGCGACATGCCTTGAATGGCATGTCGCGCTGCTTCGAGCGCCCGCACAAGGATGTGCGGGCGGGCGCCACGTTCCATGGACGGCTGCTTGCGGAATTTTCATCTTGCGCACGATGGCTCTGTTTCTTTCATGCCCGGCATTCGGTTGATCGCAGGCCTCGGCAATCCCGGGGCCGAATACCTGCGCAACCGGCACAACGCCGGCTTCTGGTTTGCCGATGCGCTGGCGACAGGCGCGGGCGAACGCTTCAGCCGCGAGAATCGCGTGCTTGGCGAAGCCTGCCGTGTCGCGATCGGCGGCGAGCAGGTGCGGGTGTTGAAGCCCGGCACGTTCATGAATGAGAGCGGCCGAGCGGTGGTCGCGGCGCTCAACTACTGGAAACTCGTGCCCGAAGAATTGCTGGTGGTGCACGATGACCTCGACCTCCCGCCCGGCACCGCGCGACTGAAGTTCGATGGCGGGCACGGCGGCCAGAACGGCTTGCGGGACATCATGGGCCAGCTGGGACACGGCCGCTTCCACCGCCTGCGGATTGGCATTGGGCACCCGGGTGATCGCAATCGCGTTACTTCGTGGGTGCTCGGCAACCCCGGCGCTGACGACGAGGAGGCGATGCTGGACGCGATCGCGCACGCGCTGGATGTGCTGCCGCTCGCGGTTGCCGGCGAGTTCAGCGAGGCGATGAAGCGACTGCATACCGCGACGGATTCGAGCGTTTGATTTTCGCCCCCTTGAGTAAAGGGGGCGGATTCTCGCAAAGCGAGAATCGGAGGTTGTGGGATCGACCGAACGCGCGGCCGGAGCAAGGCCCGCATTCTTGCCGAGAGGTTTTATGAGTATCCAATGCGGCATCGTCGGCCTGCCCAACGTCGGCAAGTCCACGCTCTTCAATGCGCTGACCAAGGCAGGCATCGCCGCGGCGAATTTCCCGTTCTGCACGATCGATCCGAACGTCGGCGTGGTGCCGGTGCCCGATCCGCGTCTCGCACAGCTCGCCGAGATCGTGCACCCGCAGAAGATCATTCCGGCCTCGGTCGAATTCGTGGACATCGCCGGTCTTGTCGCGGGTGCGTCGAAGGGTGAAGGCCTGGGCAACCAGTTCCTCGCGCACATCCGCGAAGTGGATGCGATTGCGCACGTGGTGCGCTGTTTCGAGGATCCGGACATCGTGCACGTTGCCGGCAAGATCGATCCGCTGGCCGACATCGCCACCATCGATACCGAACTCGCGCTGGCCGACCTCGACGCCGTGGACAAGGCGTTGGCGCGGGTCGAACGTGCGGCCAAGGCCAACGACAAGGAAGCCATGGCCAAGCGTCCGGTGCTGGAAAAATTGCGCGCCGTATTGAACGACGGCAAGGCCGCGCGCTCGGTTGCGCTGGACGACGAAGAGCGCGCCGCGGTACGCGAGCTGTTCCTGTTGACCATGAAGCCGCTGATGTACGTCGCCAACGTGCGCGAGGACGGCTTCGAGCACAATCCGCACCTCGACGCGGTGCGCAAGCACGCCGAGGCCGAAGGCGCGGTGGTGGTGCCGGTGTGCGCGGCGATCGAGGAAGAACTGGCGCAACTGGACGAGGCCGATCGCGGCGAATTCCTGGCCTCGATGGGATTGACCGAACCCGGCCTCGATCGCGTCGCACGCGCCGCCTACACGCTGCTCGGCCTGCAGACTTATTTCACGGCCGGTGAAAAAGAAGTGCGCGCGTGGACGGTCAAGCGCGGCGCCACCGCGCCGCAAGCCGCGGGCGTGATCCATACCGATTTCGAGCGCGGTTTCATCCGCGCCGAAACCGTGTCGTTCGACGACTACGTCAGGTACCGTGGCGAGTCAGGCGCGCGCGATGCTGGCCGCCTGCGCAAGGAAGGCAAGGACTACGTTGTCCAGGAAGGCGATGTGCTGCACTTCCTCTTCAATGTGTGACCCGCTCCAACGCAAATATCCAAGATGCGGACGTGGGATTGCTCAAGACGATGTGCAACGACAGTCCATGTTGACAAACCGACGTTTCAACTGCAAGTCGGCTTGGCCGCCACCGGCCGAATGGTGCCGATCTTTCCGTCAAAGTGAATGTCCGTCCCGTATGGTTGAGACAGCTTCTGCAGCCGATCGATGATGGTTCGGGCCATGGTTGGCGAGGCGGGGGTTGGTACGCCCCGATCGGCGAGGCGCCAGTCCTGATGGAGGTCGATCGGGGTCAACTCGATCTTGGTCACTCCGCATGAGCCGAATGTCATCGTGGCTACGACACTTTGGTACATGAATGGATTGGCGAAATCCAGCTCATCCTCCTTTTCACTGACGTCCACGGGTGACGAGTTGCGGGGATCAAGCTCGTATTCGTCGTAGATGTCGGGTTCGATAGGCTGGATGATGTCAATCTGGAAGACGAAGTTTCCGAGGCTGTAGAAGATCGGGCGGCCCTTGTAGATCTCGATGCCACGCAACTGGTGCGGGCCATGCATCACTACGGCGTCTGCTCCCTCGTCGATGGCGTCGTGGGCGAAGATGGGCGCGAAGTCCGCTGGTGTCTGGATGGAGCTGTCAGGAGCGTGGGCGTGCAGGCTGACGATCACGAAATCGGATGACTTCTTGGCGTCTTCAACGTTCAGCAGAATGTCCAGCAGATCGTCCTTGTCCATCTTGAAATGGTAGCCGTGGTGGTCGCCCACCATGTATTTGACGCCAAACAGCTCCAAGCTGTCTGGGTGTTTTTCCAGCAGGCCGGCTGCTGACCTTGTCATGTCGGGTAACCCGGTCTGCGGTGTCGATTGCTTGCGGTCAGTTTCACGCGATTCGTCGGCCATTTTTTTCAAGGCGCGCATTTCTTCAGCCGTGACCAAGTGGTACACGCTCGTTCGCAAGGCGTTCACGCCCGGACGAGCCGGTTCTCCCGGGATCGGAGAGCCTGAACGTGACATCGAGGTAAAGGTGGCCGTGGCGGAGACCAGACCAATCCTCCCGTGAGTAGTATCGAGAAAGGCTGGGGCACGCGCAGTGCCTTGGCTCATCCCGACGCCGGCTTGCACCAGACCGGCCTGCTTCAGCGCCTCTGTCGTGAGCTTCATGCCCGTTACGCCGAGATCCAGCGCATGGTTGTTCGCACGTGCCACGAGGTCAAACCCGATTTTTTTCAAATCGGGCGGGACCAGCGGATCCATCAGGATTGCCCCGCCGCCTGTTTCCGCTTCCACCCATGTCGGCAAGTCTTGCGAGTCGACAACAGTACCCTCGAAGTTTCCGAAAGCGACGTCGGCATCTTCAACTAGCTTCCCGATGGGAGCGAATGACGGAACCTGGGAGATCGGACGGACGTTGATGACGTCGCCCACTGCAGCCAAGGTGAAACCCGGAAGAACGCTGGTTTTGAGTTGATAGGGTTGGTGTTCACGGCCGGTCAGAAATTGCGTTGCATGGGCTTGCAACGTCATCCCGGTGATGCCCGCAAGCACGACGCAAATCCATGAAGTCCATCTGGCACGCCACGGCAAGCGTACCCGATGGCTTGTGGACTGACGCCGGAGCCTGGTCAGATTGCCATGCACGACAGCTACAGCTTGTTCCCGCCAAGCTTGATGCTGAGATCCACGAAGTATGCGCGTCCGACCGCGTTGAACCAGTTGCGCGAATAGAACGGCCAGCTGGTCCAGGTGGTGTCGCGCGGTGGTCGCGAGTCGAACAGGTTGTCCACGATCAGCGACACGTTGATGCCGGGCGCGACCTTGTAGCCCATGGTCAGGTTGTACAGGAAGGTCGGGCCCATGCGCTGGGTGCCGTCGTAATTCGGGATGCCGCCGAGTCGTGAGCCGTACAGCGTGGTGGTGAAGTTCTTGTAGTTCCAGGTTACCGAGGCGTTGGCCTTGGTGCGTGGGATCAGGTAGTAGTAAATGTCGGTCATTTCGTTGTCGACCGGCGAATCGGGGCTCAACTGCGTGGTGTGCATGATCACGTAGGTCGCGCCGAAGTTGAAATCGAACGTTCCGAAGCGCTGCGCGTCGAGACGGTAATGGGCATTTACATCAACGCCGGAAGTCTGGTCGATTGCGGCGTTGATCGGCAGCACCAGTACCGAAGTGATGCCGTTGGGGTTGTACGGCGCGTTTGGTGCGTTGCGTATCACCTGGCTTTCGACTTGTTGGCAGTACGCAGAGTTGCCGTTGACCGGGTTGCCGTTGATGTCCACACCCAGCCGGCAGTCGGCTTCGCGGCGCAGGATCTCGTCACTGCTCTGGTATTCGACTTCGTTGTTGAGCTTGATGCGGTAGTAGTCGGCGCTGATGTCGAAGTTGGGCGTCGGCGCGAACACGAAGCCGTAGGTGAACGACTTGCTGGTTTCGTCCTTCAGCGCGGTGCTGCCATGGCTGCGGCCGTTGAAGCCGACGTCGCCGTTGCTGCAGTTGTCGGCAAAGTCCGGTCCGGTGTCGGGTTCCAGCAGGCGGCACAAATAGTAGTCAGTGCCTCCGGAGCTCGATCCGCTCATGCCTGCGTACAGGTAGGACAGGTCCGGCGCACGGAAGCCCGTGGAATACGAGCCGCGCAGCAGCAGGCTCTGGATCGGGCGGTATTCCAAGCCCAACGCATAAGTGAACTTGCCGGTGGAAGAGTCGCTGAATTCGTAACGGTCGTAACGGCCGGCGGTGGTAACGGTCAGCTTCGAGAACACCGGGACGCTAAATTCGTAGCCGACTGCGGCGTGGCTGCGCGAGCCCACCGAGGTGGTGTTGTGCAGGCCGTAGTAGCTGCCGTCCAGCGACATCGGATCGGCGATCTGAGCGAAATACTGGTTGCCGTATTCGGCGATGCCGGCGAAGCCGACTGGCCCGGCGGGCAACTTGAACAGATCGGTGTTGGTCAGGGTCAGCGACCAGTTTTCGGCGCGCGCCTGGTCGTGGTCGATCGAGTCCTGGGTGATCGAACGGAACTGCGCGACAGTCAACGGCGTGTACAGGCGGCTGATCGGTGCGTCGTACATCTCGTAGCCGCTGTCCGGATCGACGCCCAACGAAGGGCCGAGGTACAGCGCCTGTGCCTTGGCCGCGATCAACGCCGGCCATTTCTCCAGGACCTTGTTTTGCGAGTGTTCGAAGTTGGCCTCGTAATTCCAGTCGCTGTCCGCTCCCAGCGTGCCCTTGATACCGGTATTCAGCGAAATCGTGTTGTTGATGTTGCGGATAAAACCGGGTTTGAAGCCACCGTTTTCCTCGATTGTGAAGTATTGCCGCTGCCACTCTTCCACCTGTCCGGTGGCGGTGTTGAAGAAGGGCGTATCGGTGCAGTCGCCGTTCAACGGCTCGCAGTTCATCCATTTGAGCGGCGAGTTGTAGCTGTCCTGATGCGAGGTGCCGGCCAACACGTCCAGATAGAAATCCGTGAAGTCGTTGAAATGGTAGGTGGCCGAACCGAAAAAGTTGGCCATCTTGCGACCGTTTTCCAGTGTGGCGTAGGCGTAGTCGGAGTAGCTGCCGCAGTAATTGCCCCAGTTCCTGCGGTAGCCGTAAATGATCGTGCCCTTGTCGTATCCGGCCAAGGCATCGCAGGTGGCCTTGCCCGGATCGATGTAGTTTTCATCGACGTCGAGCCGGCCCCACACCGGATCCGGATAGATGCGCGAGGGATCCGCCGGGCTGTCCAGGCGTGAATCGGTGTAGCTGCGCTGGAAGGCCCACAAGGGATGTTTGTCCACCAGTTCCAGTCCGAACAGTGCGTCGAACTTGCCCTTGGAGAAACCGGTAGTAATGTCGAGGCGCTGCGAACCGCCGCCGCCGTGCTGGGTGCCGCCGGCGCGGTAGTCGATGGTGGTGCCGTCGGCCTTTTTCTTCAGGATGAAATTGATAACCCCCGAGATGGCATCCGAGCCGTACACTGCCGAGGCGCTGCCGGACAGGATCTCCACCCGCTCGATCAACGAGGTCGGAAGGTTGGAAATGTCGGTGAAGTTGCTGTTGCCGCCGTAGGACTGGGGAAAATCGGCGATACGCCGGCCGTTTACTAGCACCAGCGTGTGGTTGGGGCCGAGGCCGCGCAGGTCCACGGCCTGAGCGCCGGGCGAGAAGCCGTCGGTGTACTGGTTGTTGTCCAGCGCGCCCAGGTTCTGGGGTAGCGAAGTCATGAGGTCGGGCACGTCGGTGAAGCCGCGCCGCTGAATGTCCGCCGCCGTGATCGCTACCACCGGTGCCGGGCCTTCGACTTGCGAGCGCGGGATGCGCGAACCCGTCACGGTGATTTCCTGCAACACCTGCGGGGCTGGCGCTGCGGCTTGCGGTACCGAGGCCGGCTGGCTGGCCGCCGGCTGTTTCGGCGCCGCATCCTTGACGATGACCACCGCGCCCGAATCATCGCGACTTGCGTGGTAGCCGGTGCCGGCCAGCAGTTCCGCGAGCGCCTGTTGCGCAGTGATCGGGCCGTGGGCGCCGCGGGTACGCAGGCCGGCCAACTCGTCGGCCCCGTACACGAACTGCATGCCGGTCTGGCGGGCCAGCGAGTCCAGCGCCGTGACAAGGCTGCCGGCCGGGATGTCGAATCCGGTGGCGGCCCGCTGCTGGGCGAAGGCCAGCGTTGGCAACGTGCCGCCGAGAATCAGGCTGGCGAGAATCAGGCAGGCGAGCAGCGACGAACTACGCGTGAACAGCTTGGACATGTCCCCTCCCGGGCGGTACAGGCTTGGCGTGTTGTGAAACTAGACGAATGGGCGCACGCGATTCCCCCATCCCAACGTGCATCAGTGGTCGCGGTGTCGTCCGCTGCGCCGCGACAGC
>JAFEDX010000054.1 GCA_018241365.1 Pseudomonadota bacterium | reverse complement strand
GCCGCGGTCCCGCAGGCCCAGTGCGCGTGCGGCGTTGATCGTCGTTCCGCGCAAGGCTTCTTCGGGCGTGAGCCGGAACAGGGTGCAGGCCATGCTCATCGCGAGGCGCAATGAACGCAGTGGCGAGGTGCCCGGGTTGAGGTCGGTCGAGATGGCCATCGCGACGCCGTGCCGGCGGAGCACATCGATGGGCGGCACACGCGTTTCCCGCAGCACGTAAAAACTGCCGGGCAGCAGCACCGCAACGGTGCCTGCGCGTGCCATCGCTGCAACGGAATCCGCGTTGGCACATTCGAGATGATCGGCTGACAGTCCGCTGAAGGATGCGGCCAGCGCGGCGCCGCCCGAATCCGACAACTGGTCGGCGTGCAGCTTCACGGGCAGCCCGAGTCCGCGCGCGCGCTCGAAACAGCGCCTGACTTCGTCAGGTGTGAATGCAATCCCTTCGCAGAAGGCATCGACCGCGTCGGCGAGCTTGGCTTCCGCGATGCGCGGCAGCCATTCATCGCACACCGCAGCGACGAAGTCCGCGCGCCGGTCCTTGAACTCCGGCGGCAACGCGTGCAGGCCCAGGAAAGTGGTCTTGACGGTGATGCCGAGCGCCTGGCCGATTCGCCTCGCCACGCGCAGCATTTTCAACTCGGTGTCGAGGTCTAGCCCGTAGCCGGATTTGATTTCAAGTGTCGTCACGCCGTCGTGCAGGAGCGCGCGTGCCCGCGCCACGGATTGTTCGAACAATTCTTCTTCCGGCGCGGCACGCGTTGCCTGCACGGTCGAAAGAATCCCGCCTCCAGCGCGGGCAATCGCCTCGTAGTTTTCGCCGTGCAGGCGCATCTCGAACTCGTTGGCGCGCTCGCCTGCGAACACGAGATGCGTATGGCAATCGACCAAGCCCGGCGTCACCAGCGCGCCGTGCACCGTTTCGACATGTTCGGCCAGGGCGTCCGGCGCGTCCTCAAGATCGCGCATCGGTCCAGCGAACGCGATCACGCCGTTGCGCCAGCCCAGTGCGCCATGTTCGACAAGTCCGTAACCTTCATCGGCGGCCAGGGTCGCCAGCGTGCAGTCGAGCAAAAGGTGGTCCCAACGTTGCGTCATGGATGTAGCGTGCTCCAATCGTGATGGAGGGGCAGGGCGCCGGCGGCGGAAGGCGTGTCACAATGCTGGAATCCTAACAGTGTCGTCGTTGTCGGCGACGCAGGAGTGCCTGTGTCAGTGCACATACAACACGCGTGGACGCCGCGAGGATGGGAACACGATGCCGTGGTGTATGGCGCAGAAGATGCCCACGTCAGGTTTGCGTTGCCCGGCATGCCCAACCTGCATTCGCACGCATTCCAGCGCGCGATGGCCGGCTTGGCCGAACGGCGCGGGCCGGGGGGTGATTCTTTCTGGACCTGGCGCGAGACGATGTATGCGTTCGCCTCGCGCATCGACCCGGATCAGTTGCATGCGATCGCGGCGCAGCTCTACGTCGAAATGCTGAAGGCGGGCTACACCCGTGTCTGCGAGTTCCACTATTTGCACAACGCGCCGGACGGCAAGCCGTATGCCGATCCCGCGGTGATGTCCAGAGCGATCATCGAGGCCGCGCGCGAGACGGGAATAGGGCTCACCCTGTTGCCGGTGCTGTACATGACCGGCGGGTTCGATGGCCGTGCGTTGTCTGACCGTCAGTGCCGTTTCGGATTGACGGTCGAGGCGTATCTGCGCTTGCTGGAGTCGCTCGTCGCACTCGAATCCTCGAGCTTGCGTGTAGGCATTGCATTGCACTCGTTGCGTGCAGTGCCTGAAAGCGCGATGCGCGAAGTGCTGGCATCCCCGCTGTCGCAGAATCGTCCCACCCACATCCACATCGCCGAGCAGATCGGCGAGGTGCAGGATTGCCTGGCGGTGCGCAAGGCGCGGCCGGTGCAGTGGCTGCTTGATCACGCCGAGGTCGATGCGCGCTGGTGCCTGGTGCATGCGACGCACCTGGACGCTGCGGAGATGCATGACATCGCGCAGTCCGGCGCCGTCGCGGGTTTGTGCCCGACCACCGAAGCCAACCTGGGCGACGGGCTGTTTCCGCTCGCGGCGTACCTCGACGCGAACGGCGTGCTCGGCGTTGGTTCCGATTCACACATATCGGTGTCGCCGGTCGAGGAATTGCGCTGGCTGGAATACGGCCAGCGGCTGGCAACGCGCCACCGCAATATCGCGGCGCGCGAGACTGATGCGAGTGTCGGCGAAACCTTGTGGGCCGCAGCCTTGGCTGGTGGACGCCGGGCGTCGGGACTTGCCGATGGTGCCGAGCATGCGGATGTCGTTGTGCTGGACGATGCCTCGCCGCTGCTCGCCGCACGCAACGAGCGCAGCGTGATCGACAGTTTCCTGTTTGCCGGCAGCACGCCGCTGGTGCGCGATGTGCTGACCGGCGGTGAATGGGTCGTGCGCGGTTTTCACCATCACGACGAAGACCGGATTGCCGCACGCTACGGCCGTTTGGTCGAGCAACTCACCGCGAAGGTCTGATCACAAGGGCGGCGGCCGATAGGCCGCCGCCAGACGCGGCGCATCATTGTTCCGGTGTGCCGGACGAAGATTGCGGCTGCGTATTCTGCTGCCTGGAGGCTTTCCACTGTTGCATGCGTGCAGCGCGCTGCGCCTGGATCTGTGCCAATTGGGTTTGCTGCGCAGGCGTCAGCAGCTGGTAGATCTGCGCACGCAGGTCGGCGCGTTGGGTCACGTGCGTGCGCGCAGCGTCCGATTCCATCTGCGCAAGATTGCTGGCGGCAGTCTGGTAGGCAGCGGTCCCTGGCGTGGCAGATTCATAGGCAAGGCGTGCTTGCCGCAACGCCTGCATCTGCGGTTTCGCCTGGGCGACACTCTGCTGCGTCAACTGCTTGATCTGGCTGCGTTGGGCGTCGGTGAGATCGAGCTTGGCGTACATGTGGCTGCCCATGTCCATGCCGTGCTCGCCTCGCCAGCCATGGCTGGATGCGCCGATGGCGGGTACGAACATGGCGCAACCGATGGCTGCGACGAGGATGGCTGCAACGATGATGATCTTGCGCATGGGGATTCCTGCTTGCGTGTCGGGGACGTAATGGGAAAACGTTCTCGCGCCTTGGTGCGTTGACACGCCGATCGGGAGCGCCCGGCATATCCGCTGTCCGTGCTGCCCGGCGCCATGATTCCGGCGTTGCGCGGCTGAACGGTGTCCCACGCGCGTGGCGGTATGCGTCAACGTCGCCACACACCCGGCGTTCTTCGTGTTGAATCCATCACGGAGACGTGTCATGCAGCATCGCATGGTTGGTTTGTTGTTGTCCGCGGGTTGTCTCGTGCTGGGCGGGTGCGTGGTGGCGCCGCCACGCGCACGGGTGGTCGCGGTCGTACCCGCGCCGGCCACCGTGTGGGTACCCGGCTACTGGTATGGCGGCGTGTGGATTCGCGGTCATTGGCGGTATCGCTGACGCTGGTGTCGCGGTTGCGTGGGAAACCATGGCGTCGCTGTGTATCGCACGGGGCGTGCTTGGGCATGCCGTAAGATGCGCGGATGGATACGCGCAACGCGCAGCCGCAAGGATCATCGCCGGAGGAATTCATCCATCACGGCACGCCGGCGTTCCGCCGCGTCAATCTCGCGTTGTTCGCGGCGGGCTTCGCCACCTTCGGCTTGCTGTATTGCGTGCAGCCGTTGCTGCCGGAATTTTCGCGCGATTACGGCGTATCCGAAGCCGTCAGTGCACTGTCGTTGTCGCTGACCACCTTCGTGCTCGGCTTCGGCATGTTGTTCGCCGGCGCGTTGTCCGATGCGTGGGGACGCAAGTCGATCATGGTTGCCTCGACACTGTTGTCGTCGCTGCTGGTGCTGGCCTCCGCGTGGGCGCCGGATTGGACCCTGCTGCTGGTCACACGGACGCTGCTGGGCCTGACCTTGAGCGGCTTGCCCGCGGTCGCGATGACGTATCTCGCCGAGGAAATGGATATCGCCTCGATCGGCCTCGGCATGGGCCTGTACATCAGCGGCAACGCCATCGGGGGCATGAGCGGGCGACTCATCACCGGAGTGCTGGCCGATTACGCCAACTGGCGCGTTGGCGTGACCGTCGTGGCAGTGCTTGGCGTCGTGTGCGCGCTGCTGTTCTGGCGCCTGTTGCCGCCGTCGCGGCATTTCGTCGCGCAGCCTTTGCGTTGGGATGCGTTAAAGCAGCGCTTCAGCGTGATCTTCCACGACCGCGGCTTGCCGTGGCTGTTCGCGGAAGGCTTCCTGCTGCTCGGCGCGTTCGTCACCGTGTACAACTACCTCGGCTATCGCCTGCTGGCGCCGCCGTTCAACCTGAGCCAGGCCGTGGTCGGGGCGATCTTCGCGATCTACCTGGTCGGGATTTTCAGCTCGCCGTGGATGGGGCACCTTGCGGGCAAGTTGGGCCGGCGCAAGGTGTTGTGGACGGCGTTTGCGCTGATGCTTGCAGGCGTGTTGCTGACCGTGTTCGATTCACTGTGGGCGATCCTGGCGGGCGTGGTGGCGATCACCTTCGGGTTCTTCGGCGGGCATTCCATCGTCAGCAGCTGGGTGGGACGGCGCGCCGGCCCTGCCAAGGCGCACGCGTCGTCCTTGTACCTGTTCTGCTACTACATGGGCTCCAGCATCGCGGGCGCGTGGGGCGGCGTGTTCTATGCCGCACATGCATGGGATGGCGTGGCGTGGTTCGTCGGCGCGATGGTGCTGCTGGGATTGGTGATCGCGCTGGGTCTGTATCGCCTGCCGCCGTTGCCGCAGAACGTCACCACGCCGCCGACGCCCATGTCCCAAGGCGCGATGGGTTGAGAACCCCCTGAGGAAGCTGCTGCGCTCGACAGCTTGCGCGTCGGCGGTGCTCGCAATGCTCACGTACTGACGTGTACGCTCCGCTTGCTGCGCTCCGGCGTCACGCAATCTGCCTTCGCTCGCGACGCTTCTTCAGGGGGTTCCATCACGCGTTGTACAAGCTTTCACCATGGGCACATTCAGCCCGTCGATCCGCCATGGCTGGACCTTGCCGTCGGGCAGATGCACCGCGTCGATGCGGTTGCCGTCGCCTTCCGCGACCAGCAAGGTATCGGGCGCAAGCGCGGCCACCGCGAGCGGGCGGTCGAGCAAGGCAGCGACCGTGCCGACCCGGTGCGTTGCGAGGTCGAGCTTGCGCAACGCGTTGTTGAAGGTGTCGGCGATGTAGAGGCTGCCGTCGTTCCATGCGATGCCTTCGGCGTGTTGCAGCAGTGCGTGACTGGCGTAGCCATCGCGCAGGCCGAAGTCGAACAGGCCTTGCCCGACCAGCGTGGTCACGTTGCCGCCCGGCAATGCGATCGCCCGCACCGAGGACGATTCCGGATCGGCGTCGTACAGCGTGTCGCCCTGCACGGACAAGCCGCTCGGCTGCGCGAATTGCGCATCGCCGCGCGCGCCATCGCGCAGGCCTTCCTCGCCGGTACCTGCCCATGGCCCGATGCGTCCGGTCGCCGGGTCGTAGCGCCAGAGCTGGTGGTCGCCCGCCATCGAGACGTACAGCATGCCGTCGTGCCAGGCGAGATCCCAGGGCGAGTTCAGGGGTGCCTCGCGCGCGGGGAAATCGCCGCGGATCATGAAATCACGTCTGCCGCTTCCGGCGATGGTGGTGACCGTGTGCCTCGCCAGGTCGATGCGCCGGATCAGCTGGTTGTCGGTATCGGCGACATACAAGGCGCCATCGTGGAACGCGAGTCCGTGCGGGCGGTTGAATTCGGCATGTGCGTAATCGCCATCTGCGTTGCCGGCACAGCCGTTGCCGACCATCGCGATCAGCTTTCCCGCATGGTTGGCCAGCACGATGCGGTTGTGGCCGGTATCCGCGATGGCCACCTGCGAGGGGGAAACCGCAATCCCCGCCGGTGTCGCCAGGTTTCGCGACTGCAACGCCAGCGGGCGCAGCGGCAGTTTCGCCAACCGTGACGCCGGTGGGGCATCCTTCAGGGCGGCGTCGATCGGGCTGGCGAGTTGCTCGTACGACTGCTCGCCAATGAACTGCCCGCGCACATCACCCTCGGGGCCGACCAGGATCAGCGTTGGCCATGCCTGCACGCCGTAGGCTTGCCACAAGCTCATTTCCGGGTCGAGCACGACGGGATGGCGAAGGTCGTAGCGCTGGATGAAGGACAACAAGCCTTCCCGGGTCTTCGATGCCGCGAACTTGGGCGAGTCGATGCCGATCACCAGCAGTCGCGTGCCGAACTTTGCTTCCAGCTGCTGTTCGACCGGCAGCATGTGGATGCAGTTGATGCAACCCGGCGTGAAGAAATCCAGCAGCACTGCACGGCCACGCAGGTCCTGTCCGTCGAGCGGATGGGTGACGTTGAACCAGGCGAGCCCGGCCGGGAACGTAAAACCGCGTTCCGCATGCGCACGATGGGTACCGGCCATCAGCCCCGCCACGATCATGACCGTGGCAAGGACAACAAGCAGAGTGCGTTTCATCCGGCGTGTCGAGTCAAGCGCGACGCCGTGTCAGCCGGTACACCGCTGTGTGCAGCGCGGTCACGCCCTCTTCGGAAAACGAGGGTTGGGAGGCGAGGATGTCGCGGCGTTCAAGTTGTTCGATGTCCCAGTGCGGATCGAACAGGCGATGCACTTCGTCTGCGTCCACGGAGAAGGGCGGCCCTTTCTTCTCGTGCTGCGGGTAATCCAGCACGATCAACAATCCCCGACTGCCGGCCGGGAGCCTTGCGTACACCTCGCGCGCCATGCGTTCGCGTTGCGCTGCGGGCTGGGCAATCAGCGCGCCGCGGTCGTAGAACGCACGGCATGCGGCGATGCCGGCCTGATCCACCTTGTAGAGGTCGCCGTTGATGATCTCGATGCCACCGCCCGGAGGGTTGGTGATTTCGTAACGCGTGGCGGTTGCAGTGGTGCCGACGCGGGCGAGCAGATGGTTTTCCGCGAGGAACGATTCCACCGCGATCGGTGAAATCTCCACGCCCAGCACCTGCATGCCCTGTCGCGCCAGCCACAGCATGTCCAGCGACTTGCCGCACAACGGCACCAGCACGCGCGTATCGCGCGGCACGCCCAGCGCTGGCCAGTGCTTTTCCAGCAGCGGCATCACGGTATCGTGGTGCCAGCCGATGCGGCCTTCCTGCCAGCGTTGCAGCCAATACTCGGCTTTCATCTTCCAGCTCCCAAAGACATGTCCCGATGAAACGTGTACGGTGGACGGCTCAATCCTCGAGCAGCCGCACCTTGCCCGTGGCCAGTTCGTATTCCGCGCCGACCACGCGCACGCGTCCGCTTGTCACCGCTGCGGCGATGATGGGTTGCGCCGAGGCAACGCGCGAAACGTTGTAGCCGACGTTCGCGTCGATCGCGCGTTCGAGCAATCCGTCGCCGCCGGCCTTCACCACGTTCTCGATGCCGGGCCGCACCGCGTCGGTGATATCCCAGATGTGGCCGGGCAGCGGCTTCGGATCCTGGATTTCCTGGATCGCCGCCTTGACTGCGCCGCAGTGGCTGTGGCCGAGCACCATCACCAGCGGCGTGCCGAGCACGCCGACGCCGTATTCGAGACTGGACAGCGCGTCGTGGTTCAGATAATTGCCGGCCACGCGCACCACGAAGAGATCGCCGGGCGCCTGGTCGAACATCAGTTCCGGCGCAACCCGCGAATCGGCGCAGCTCAGGATCGACGCGATGGGATATTGCGCTTTGGCGCGTGCCGCGCGGCCCGCCGAGAAATCCTTGGGGTCGAGCTTGCCCGCCGCGTAACGCGCATTGCCCGCCATCAGCCTGTCCAGTGCGGCCTTTGGCGTGATGGCGTTTTGCGGTGCCGCGTCGGCCCACGCGCGGCGCAACGGCGCGGCCAGTGAGAGCGCGACGATGCCGAGGCCGGCGTGTTGCAGGAAACGGCGGCGGGAGTTGCGGTCGGTTGCGTACATCACGCGTGCCCTTTCGAGTGGGGTGGGGGGAAAAGCAAGGATCAGAGCATCGCGACGATTCTACGCCTGCGCGCACGGGGACCGATGGGCGTACGGGGGACGCCGATCGGCCGCATAATCAGCGTTTCTTTCCGGCTGGAATACCCATGAACGCCCCCACCCGCATCGACACCACGCGCGTGATCCATCCGCCGCGCGGCACCAAACTTTCCTGCAAGAACTGGCTGATCGAGGCGCCGTACCGGATGATCCAGCACAACCTCGATCCCGAGGTCGCGGAGAATCCGTCGGAACTGGTGGTGTACGGCGGCATCGGTCGCGCCGCGCGCAACTGGGAATGTTTCGATGCGATCCTGAAAAGCCTGCGCGAGTTGAATCCCGACGAAACCCTGCTGGTGCAATCGGGCAAGCCGGTCGGCGTGTTCAAGACCCATGCCGATGCGCCACGCGTGTTGATCGCGAATTCCAACCTCGTGCCGCACTGGGCGACGTGGGAACACTTCAACGAGCTCGATCGCAAGGGCTTGATGATGTACGGCCAGATGACGGCCGGTTCGTGGATCTACATCGGATCGCAGGGCATCGTGCAGGGCACCTACGAAACCTTCGTCGAAATGGGGCGGCAAAGTTACGGCGGAAACTTGAAGGGCAAATGGATTCTGACGGCCGGACTTGGCGGCATGGGCGGCGCGCAGCCGCTGGCGGCGGTGATGGCCGGCGCGTGCATGCTGGCAATCGAGTGCCAGCAATCGCGCATCGATTTCCGTTTGAAGACCGGCTACGTTGACGAGCAGGCGAAAGACCTCGACGACGCGTTGGCGCGCATCGCGAAGTACACCAAAGCGGGTGAAGCCAAATCCATCGCGCTGCTCGGCAACGCCGCCGACGTGCTGCCGGAACTGGTGAAACGCGGCGTGAAACCCGACGCCGTCACCGACCAGACTTCCGCGCACGATCCGGTGAACGGTTACCTGCCGCAGGGCTGGACGGTCGAGCAATGGTTCGAGCGTCGCAAGCGCGATCCGGACGGCACCCGCGATGCAGCCAAGCAGTCGATGAAGGTGCACGTCGAGGCGATGCTGGCGTTCCACCGCCAAGGCATCCCGACCTTCGACTACGGCAACAACATCCGCCAGATGGCGTTCGACGTCGGCTGCAGGAACGCGTTCGACTTCCCGGGCTTCGTGCCGGCCTACGTGCGCCCGTTGTTCTGCCGCGGCATCGGACCGTTCCGCTGGGTTGCACTGTCGGGCGAGCC
>JAFEDX010000053.1 GCA_018241365.1 Pseudomonadota bacterium | reverse complement strand
GGTCGCGACCACGGTCGCTCCTACAACAGCCCACGCGACCACGCTCGCTCCTGTACCGCCCAACTCATGTAGGAGCCTGCGTGCAGGCGACTACAAGCCTATTGACCATGCGCGGCGATTCGACCCCGCGACGGCGCGACCACAGTCGCTCCTGCAACAGCCCGCGCGACCACGGTCGCTCCTACACCGAGCCATCCGGTTTCACGGGCGGGATCAATTCCTTGCGCAACATTTCGAGCTGCGCCCGGGTCGGCCGCACCGTGGTGGTGGGCAGCGTGACGACGGCCGGGTCCGCACTGGCCGGGGTGGCGCTGGCCACCGCGTGGGCGCCGACGGCGTTGAACCAGGCCAGCGCTGCACAGTTGATCAGGATGGCTGCGACGATGGCGATGAGTTTCTGGATGTTCATGGTGCTGCTCCTCTGCGTGCCCCTGGTGGTTGCCGGGATCGGGATGCCGGGGCGCGTTGCGCTCCGTTCAACCACACGATCCCATTCCGCGTGCCGTGCCTGCAGTGAGGGTTGTCATCGCAAATGCATCACACTGCGCGCTCTTCCGCGCCGGCACGCCTTGGCTGCGCGTGGAAACGCGGTTCCTCGGCGATGTCCACGGCCTGGCCGTCGATCACATGCACGCTGCGCTGCGCGCGGGTGGCGAGTTCCGGGTCGTGGGTGACCATCACGATGGTCGCGCCGCCGCGGTGGATTTCCTCCAGCAGTTCCATCACGCCGCGTGCCATCTGGGTGTCGAGGTTGCCGGTCGGTTCGTCCGCCAGCAGCAGGCGCGGCGAACCCGCCAGCGCACGCGCGATGGCGACGCGCTGCTGCTGGCCGCCGGACAGTTCCGCCGGGTAGTGCTTCATGCGCGAAGCCAGGCCGACGCGTTCCAGCGCTTCCTGGATGCGCTGGTTGCGCTCGGCCGATTTCATGCCGCGGTAGCGCAGCGGCACTTCGACGTTGTCGTGCACGTTGAGATCGGGAATCAAATTGAAACTCTGGAACACGAAGCCGATCTTTTCGTTGCGGATCTTCGAGCGCGCGTTGTCGCCAAGGTTGCTGACGTCGGCGCCATCCAGCAGGTATTCGCCGCCGGTGAAGCTTTCCAGCAGGCCCGCGATGGTCAGGAAGGTGGTCTTGCCGGAGCCCGACGGCCCCATCACCGCGACGAATTCGCCTTCCTTCACGTCGATGTTGAAGTCGCGCAGGGCGTAGGTCTCCACCACTTCGGTGCGGTAGACCTTGGACAGGTGGGTCATCTTGAGCATGGTTGTTTCCTCGGTGGTGGTGAACTTGGCTCCCTCTCCCTCCGGGAGAGGGGTTGGGGGTGAGGGTTCGGGTTGTTTACATCCAACATTCCGCAGGCTCCGGACCCTCATCCGGCCCTTCGGGCCACCTTCTCCCGGGGGAGAAGGAAATTCGAAAATCAATTCAGTTGCTGATCGCGACTTTCGCCGCGCCGTTGAAGCTGTCGGTGCCGGAGATCACGACCTTGTCGCCGGCCTTGAGCCCCTGCAGGATCTCGACCTTGTCGATGGAGCTGGGGCCCAGCGTCACCGGCGTCTTGTAGGCGATGCCGTCGCGCACGACGTAGGCGTAGCGGCCGCCCGATTCATCGACGAACGAGCCACGCGCGACGGTCAGCACGTCGTTGCGTTTGTCCAGCATGATGCGCACCGACAGGCGCTGGTTCTGGCGCAACTGTTCCGGCTTGGCGCCTTCGAAGCGCACCCGCGCCACCACTTCGCCATTCACGACTTCCGGCGAGATTGCGCTGACCGCGCCCTTCCAGTCGCGGCCGTTGCCGCTGATCGACGCGGGCATGCCGGCGGCCAGATCACGCGCGAAACTTTCCGGCACGTTCACCTGCACTTCCAGCGCCGACAGGTCCACGACCGTCAGCAACTGCGCGTCCTTCGGCACCGTCGCAGTCTGGGCGATGAACAACTGCCCGACCTGGCCGTTCACCGGTGAGCGCACGTTCAAGTCATCGACCTGCCGCTGCAGATCCGCGACCAGCAACTTCTGGCGCTGGTACGCCAACTGCTTGGCCTGGATTTCCAGGTTCAGGCTGGAGTCGTCCATGCCTAGATTGTCATGCGCATGCTTGAGCTGGATCTGCGCCTTTTCCAGGGCATCCTGGTGGCGATCGACGTCGAGCTTCGACACCGCGCCCTTCTGGTACGCCGTCTGGTAACGGGTGAGGTCGCGCGCGGCACTTTGTGCGTCGATCCTGGCGTTCTCGAACGCTTCCTGCAGCTTGGATCGCTGCTGGTTGGCATCGATCTTCGCCTGCTGGTACGCGACCTGCATCGCGTCCTCGTTGTTCTGTTCCTGCGCCAGCTTGTTGGTCAATTCCGGGCTCGCGATCACCGCCAGCACCTGGCCTTTCTTCACCACGTCGCCGGCGTGCACCTTCAGCGTCACCGCACCCGCGGCGTTGGCGTACAGGGTCGGGCTGACCGCCGCGACCACGCGGCCGTCGGCGGCGATGTCGCGCACGAAGGTCCCGCGCTCCACCGTCGCGATCTGCAGGCGCGATGCGCTCACCGAGGAACCTGCGCCCATCAGCCGGATCGCGCCCGGCACCAGCCACACCAGCAACAGCAGGACCACCACGCCGATGCCGGCCAGGATGGCGAGCTTCTTCTTGCTGACGCGCTTCTCGATGATGCGGTCTGTCGCGGAAGTGTCGCGGATGCTCATGCTGGAATCCTTCGCCGCACGTCGCGGCCACGTCCATACAAGAGCAAGTGCGATGCCAACCCCACGCGCCGGAATTTTCCGATACGCATCAGCATGTTGCAGATGAACGCCGCAGCGGGAAGGTGTCCGCGGACAGTTCGCGGACACTGCGCACACTGCGGACACCACGTGCGCGAAGGCCGTGGTCGCGGCTGCCGCCGCTCCTACACAACAGCGGCCCCGTAGGAGGGCCGGAAGGCCCGACCCACGCATCGGTCGCGCGCACGCGCGCTCCTACAACAAAGGCATCCTCGCTGTTGCAGGAGCCTGCATGCAGGCGACCAGGACGTTGCGCCGCGGACAGCGGCAACACACGCGCAGGCCCGCCGATGCAAAACCCTGCGACCCTTTGGCGTTCTGGTGCATCCTTGTGATGTGGAAACGCCGACAACCTTCCAGCAACCCGTCGAACCCGAGCTGATCGAACGCTTCAAGCGCGGCGATCTCGCGGCGTTCGAAGCGGTGTACCGGGCGTTCGAACGCGCGGCATGGACGCTGGCGTTGCGCCTCACCGGCCGCCGCGACGTCGCGCAGGAAGCGCTGCAGGACGCGATGCTGAAAGCCTTCGAACGCGCGCGCCAATTCCGCGGCGAGGCGCCTTTCGGCATGTGGCTGCGCAAGCTGGTGGTGAACGAGGCGTTGATGCAACTGCGCCACGATCGTTTGCACATCATCGAGGTTCTGGACGACGACACGCGCAGCGACGACGCAGCACCGCCGCCGTGGCGGCTGGCCGACGCCGCTGCGCTGGATCGCGCGCTCAACCGCCTGCCCGACGCCGCCCGCGCGGTGCTGTGGCTGTACCACGTCGAAGGCTTCACCCATGTCGAGATCGCCGAACAATTCGGGCGCTCGACCAGTTTTTCCAAGTCGCAACTCGCGCGCGGCACGCGCCGCCTGCGCGAATTGCTCGCACCCCAAGTGGAGGACACGCCATGTCCACTCGGCTCGACCACCACGGCTTGAACGAAGACGCCACGCTGGCTGCGGCACTGCGTGGGCTGCCCGCGGAAACACCGCCGACGGATGCATGGGCGCAGCTTGCAACGCGCACGCGCCGTCGGCGCAGCACGCGCCGCATCCTCTGGACCGGCCTGCCGGCCGCGCTGGCAGCGGGCATCGCGCTGTTCGTCGCGTGGCCGCATGTGACGCTGCGCCACGATGTCCCTGCACCGGCGCGGGCCGCGCAATCCTCATCGCCAGCGCAAGCGTCGCCAAACGGTGCAGCGCCCGCCACCGAGCTTGCCGCCCTGCAATCCAGCTCCGCGCAATGGCAGGCGTGGGTGCAGAACCTCGACCGCAACGGTGCGCCGCTGGATGGCCGCGCGCTGGCCGGCGCCGTCACCCTGCAGGACCGCATCGGCCTGATCGACCTGCAGTTGAGCGCCGCGCGCAACCCGGCGACCACCGCCGATCTCTGGCAGCAGCGCATCACGCTGCTGCAGCAACTCGGCCTGCTGCACCTGCAACCGTACCTCGTCGCCGACCAGACGCCACCCAACCACACCAAGACACTGTGACCGGATACCCGCCATGAAACGTACGCTCGCCTTCTGCATCCTGTCGTCGTTGTCCAGCGCGCTCATCGCCGCGCCGCCCGCCGCCACGTCCGCGCCATCCGCCGCAACCGACGCCACCACCCAGCAACAGATGGCCGCCCTGCAAACGCGCATGAACGCACTCGCCAACCAGATGGCTGCACTGTCCGCGAAACTGGGCAACGACGCCAACGCCAGCGCGCTGCACTACCTTGCCGACAGCCGGCGCGGCATGCTCGGCATGGCAGTCACTCCAGCCGGCGACGGCCTGCGCGTGGATGCCGTGACCCCAGGCGGCCCCGCCGAACGCGCCGGGATCAAGGCCGGCGACACCATCACGGCCGTCGCTGGCAAGCCGGTCACCGTGGACGATGCCTCGAACCTCACAGGTCTCGAACCCGGCAAACCGGCACGCCTCGATCTGTTGCGCGATGGCAAGGCGCGCCACGTCGAGGTCACGCCGGAACGCCTGCAGGCGGACGACTGGCAAGGCATCGCGCTGGCCGCGCAGCGCGCTGCCGAAGAAGCCACGGCCGAAGTGCGTTCGCCCGAGTTCCAGAAGCAGATCCAGCAAAGCGTCGACGACGCCATGAAAAGCGCTGCGGCCGCGATCAAGGAAGCCGGCGTTGCCCGCGAAAGCGCGAACGCCGCGCGTGCCGGCGCAGCCACGGCTCGCGCCGCCGCCATCAAGGCGGGCCGCGACAGTCACGCATGGGTCATCACGATGTCGCCATGGTGGGGCCTGAACCTGGCGCCGCTGAACCCCGACCTCGGCCGCTACTTCGGCACCGAACGCGGCGTGCTGGTGCTGTCGCGCAGCGACAGGCAGTTCCCGGAACTGCAACCCGGCGACGTGATCTCCGAAGTCAACGGCAGGACCGTGGCCAGTCCCGAAGACGTGCAGCGTGCGTTGCGCAGCGTGGATGCCGACAAGCGGGTCCCCATGACCCTGCGCCGCCACGACAAGACCCTGACGCTGACGCTGAAGGTGCCGCCGCGCTGGAACGTGCTGCCTCCAGTACCGCCTCCGCCGCCACCTGCGCCGCCGGAACCGCCGAAGATCGCGGCGCCACCTCCTCCTGCTCCGCCGGCACCGCCCGCGTTACCCGCGCCACCGCCCGCATCCGCGGTAACGCTGCATCTGTAGGAGCGTGCGTGCACGCGACTGCCCTGCAGGAGCCCGCGCAGGCGACCACAAAGCGCTTGGCCACGAGCACCGGGCGCAACGCGCGCATCGGTCGCGACCACGAGTCGCTCCTACAACCGCAGCCTCCGTAGGAGGGCCGGAAGGCCCGACCATGCGTTGAGTGCACGCGACCACTGATGTCTTGGCCATGAACGCGGGCGCAACGCGCGCATCGGTCGCGACCACGAGTCGCTCCTACAACCACAGCCTCTGTAGGAGGGCCGGAAGGCCCGACCATGCATCGCGTGCACGCGACCGCCGCAGACGGAACGCAATCGCCTACCAGCAACTCCCGTTGCGGTTCTTCGCGGTGTCCGTCGGCGCCGGCAGCTTCTGGCCGGTGTTGTCGATGCTCAGGTTGCCGCACGCGTCCTTGGTCTGCGTGCCCTGCGGCTTCACGGTGGCGACGTAGCCTTGGCCCGCCGAGGTCGCCGACGGCAACGCCAGCGACGCCAGTACGTAATAGCCGTTCTCGCTGACCGGCGAATTGGTGTTGTAGCCCAGCGACGACGCGGTCAGCGGATAGTGGTTGTAGTCGGTGTAGAAGCGCTCCTGCGCCTGCGCGATATGCACCAGCATCTTCTGCGCATCGCCGCGGCGCGCGCGGAAGGTGTACTGGCCGTACCACGGCACTGCAATCGCCGCGAGGACGGCGATGATCGCCACCACGATCATCAACTCGATCAGGGTGAATCCGCGTCTGCGTCGAATCATCGCCATATCCCCTGTTGCCATCACTGATCCTGGTTGATTTCCAGCCACGAACGGCGCCGCCAGATTGGCGCGTCGATCGACAGCGGCGTCTTGGTGCCGTCCACGTTCATCCCAGGCAGGTACACCTGTCCGCCGCCCAGCGCGGATACCAATGGCAGGCTGCCGCTGGTGCGTGCATTGCTGATGCGCGCGCCCACGATCGGCCATCCACCCAGCGAAGACGCCCCCGAAGGCCCACCCGTGACCGCGTTCAACGCCATGATCGCGCCCTTGGTGGAGGGGCTGCATGGATCGCTGACACTGCCACCGGTGATCAGGGTCTGGAACACCACAGTGTTGCTGGCGAAAATCGCACCCGGATTCACCACCACGCGCTCGCCCGCATTGGTCTGCGTGCCGTCGCTGGCCGTCGTCTTGAGATTGATGAACCAGCCACCCGCAGTCGTCGAATCGTTCACCTTCTTGGCGGTGCTGGCATCGCAGGTATCGCCAGATCCTCCCGTGACGCAGCGCACGGTGACGCCTGCGAGAGGATCGGCCGTACCGTCCGGCAGCGTGGCACCGGCCGCAATGGTTTTCTCATGCAGGTATTGCTGCACCAGATCCGACTGCGTGTAAGCCATCGTCGATGTCGCCGAGCTTCCCTGATCGCGCACACCGTAAATGGATTGCAGCACATTGCTGCTGTTGTCACCGATGCCGAGGAACTTGCCGGTGCCGAACAGCACCATGAAGCGGTTGGTGGCCGGATCGGGGAACAGACGCGGCTGCGCAGTGATCGGTTGCTGGCCCTGTACGCCCGCCTTGGCAAGGCCCTTGTAGGCCAGGGTCACCGTCCACTTGGCCGGATCCGAGTCTTTCAGGTCGAAGCGCCACAGGTTGCCCTGCACGTCGCCTGCGAACGCCACGTCATCCACCTGGTCGTCGTCGTAATCGCCCAACACCGGCGTGGCGAGACCGAAGCTGGTGACGCCCGTAATATCGGTCGGCGTCTTCAGCTCGGCGATCATCTTGCCCGATTGCGCATCCAGCACGAACAGCGCGCTGTACGGTTTGCCGCTGGAATCCCTGGGTGCCTGTGCAGCAATGGCCTGGCAGTTGATGGTGTCATTGGTGGGTGTGTCCGGCGTGCTGCAATCCGGGAAATAACCGTTCGGCACCAACACCATCCATTTGCCGTTGTGCAGACGGCCAATGTTGGGCTTGGAGACTGTGTAACCGAGATCCGTCGCCCTGCAGGAGTCATAACTCGCCACGCATCCAGCCGACACCGTCATGTCCGAATCAAACTCCCACAGCACGTTCGTGCCACTGAACGCGGTCGGATCGGTGATGTCGAGTGCGTACACGCCGCGTCCACCAAGGCCCACGCCACCAGCGAGGACGGTATGCCACTCGCTGTGGCTGGCTCCGTCCGGACCCGTCTGCGAAAAGAACACGTCGCGCGTCACCGGCGTCTCATCGACGGTCGGTCGGTAGGAAAAATCCTTGCGGGTCAGATTGCCGAGGTTTGCATACACCGCACGGGGTATGAAGGCCCAGCGTTCCTTGCCGTGATCGGTACCGTAATCGAACGCGCTGCAAACGCCGCCCGTGAAGGCCGTGCAGGTCGGAACCGGCGCATTGAAGGCGTGCAACATGCCGTCGTTGGCGCCCAGGTACACGGTTCCTGGACGGGTGGACTCCTTGGTCACGAAGGCGTCGTAGGTTTGCGCAGTGGCGCCCGCCTCCGGAGCCGTGGTCCCGTCGGCCAACTTCGGCCAACGGCTGTAGTAGTTGCTGGCCGCGTAACTCACGTACACCGGTTGTGAACGCAGTACCGCACCCAACAAGCTGGCGCGGGTGCGAAACACCGTTCCCTCATTGGTGCTGTCACCCAACAAATACTTGATGCGGTTGCAGACCGTATCGCCGCCGCTGGTGCAATCAGACCCGCCCCCCAATCCCAAGGTCTCGGATGCGTCCAGCGAAGCCTTGTTGCCTGCATTGAACTGGAAGCCGGCATTGAACGCCTTGGCGGCCGTATAGGACGCTGAATAAACGTTGCGCGCACCATATTTTGCCGCATCGCCGGAATGGAAATCCGCGTTCAACTGGGTTTCAGCCTTCCATGCGGGCGTATCCTGGACCGTGCCATCGGCGTTCAACGTTACTGCCCAGAACTGACCACTCCAATCACCGGTGTTGTAGCCGATGCTGAAACTCAAGGCGCCTGTTGTGACCACGCCGGCATTTACGGATGACGTCGTCGGCAGCACATTGCGTGCATTGATGTCGGCGATGGCTTTCGAAAAGCCCTTGGTCAGGTCGTCCGGACTCTTGACGCTGAAGAAGTCCCCATGCCCGTTGACAGCCGCATGTGCCAGATCCGCAATGTTGTAGATGTTGTCGGACGATGGCGTTGGCCAGCCGAACCCGGTTATCGACGGCGCAGCCTCTTTGGCATCGAGGATATGTGCCCATTCGAAAATCTGATCAATGGTGATCGTACTGCCGTCGGCATTGGTGCCGCTGATGCCGGTTGGATCGAAGCCCAGACCCATGGTGAATGTGGTCATGTGCTGCCAGAAGGCGGGATCGGCCCTGCTGGGCGCAACTTCGTTGGCCAAGCCGGGTTGAAGGTCGGTTGACCAATAGTAGGTTGCCACATCGGCCAACGATGCAGCCCCTCCCGAAGCGCCCCCGCCGGAAAACGGAGCCTGCGACTTGTAGCCGGTGGTCGTGTAGGTGGCGCCGGCAGGCGGGCTGTAGGTGTTGCCGTCCTTGGCTGCTGCGCCGACAAGCCCCGACGGTGTCGTCGGATTGCTGCCGTTCCAGAATCCGTCGGTGGTCAGGATGGTGTACGAGGCACGACACGCATAGGTGGGATTGGTGCCACTGCTGGTATAACCCGGATCTCCCGACATGGTTGTCCACGGCTGGGAAGCCTTGTAGTACTCGCCGGCTGCCTGCAGCGAGCGCCGCAACGGCGTGCTGTTCGACGGAATGACCGTGGCGATCCAGTTCCAGAAATC
>JAFEDX010000052.1 GCA_018241365.1 Pseudomonadota bacterium | reverse complement strand
ACCGATCCAGCACCCGCAACGGTGGTGCCGCTGGACATCGCGCCGCTGTTCGAGACCGTGGACGACCTGAAGCATGCCGGCGCCAGCCTGCATGCACTGCTGGAAGATCCGGTCTATCGCGCGCATCTGCAGCGTCGCGGCGATCATCAGGTGATCATGGTCGGCTATTCCGACAGCGCCAAGGATGGCGGCATCCTCGCCGCGCGCTGGGCGCTGCAGCGCGCGCAGGCGGAAATGCTGGAGGTTGCGGATGCCGCCGGCGTCAAGCTCACGTTCTTCCACGGTCGTGGGGGTTCCGCCTGCCGCGGCGGCAGCAAGGTCACGCCGGCGCTGATGGCTTCGCCGCGCGGTGCGGTGGCCGGGCGCCTGCGCGTCACCGAGCAGGGCGAGGTGATCCATCGCAAGTACGGCATCCGCGCGTTGGCGCTGCGCAACCTTGAGCAAACCGTGGGCGCCACGCTGCGTGCATCGCTGCGGCCGCGTGATCCGGAACCGCGCGAAGCCGGGTGGATCGCCCACATGGACACGCTGGCGGCGGCCAGCCGCGAAGCCTACCGCGCCTTCGTCGGCGATCCGGATTTCGTCGCCTATTTCCGCAGCGCAACGCCGGTCGACGTGATCGAACGCATGACCATGAGCTCGCGCCCGGCCAGCCGCCGCAGCATGCGTGGCGTGGAGGACTTGCGTGCGATCCCGTGGGTCTTTTCGTGGACGCAGATGCGTTCGATCCTGCCCGGCTGGTACGGACTCGGCAGCGCGCTCGAACGCGGCATCGATACGCTGGGCGAGGCAGCGATGAAGGAAATGGCGCATGACTGGCCATTTCTCGGCACCTTGCTGGACGACGTGGAGATGATGCTGGCCAAGGCCGACCTCGGCATCGCCGCGGCGTTCTCGCGCCTGTCGGGTGAACTGCACGACAGGTTCTTCCCGCGCATTGAACAGGAATTCCAACGCACTCGTACCGCGATCCTGCATCTCAAGGGCAATGCCCAGTTGCTGGCCGGCGATCCGCGCCTCGCGCAGTCGATCAAGCTGCGCAATCCCTACATCGATCCGATGAGCGTGCTGCAGGTGGACCTGCTGCGGCGCTGGCGCGAAGGCGGCAGCCGCGACGAAGCGTTGCTCAACAGCTTGGTCGCCTGCGTCAACGGCGTGGCGCGTGGGTTGCAGAACACGGGTTGATGTATGAACGGTGGTCGCGTGCGCGCGCGCTCCCACGCAAGCGGCTACGTAGGAGCGACCGTGGTCGCGACCGGACGCATGCAAAAAAACGGGCCGCCCAGGGCGGCCCGTTTGTTGTCACGATGACCGCCTTGCCGTCGCTCGCGGCTTCCGCCGTTCCGTAGGAGTGCCGGAAGGCCCGACCGGTCGCGCGGCGCGGCTTCCGCCGCCCCTACGACCGCTCCTACAGTTTCGCGGCCTTGCGCAGTTCCTCGGCCTTGTCGGTCTTTTCCCACGAGAACGCGGTGGCGGTTTCCGATTTCTTGACGAGCTTGCCGCCTTCACGCTCTTCCCATTTGTAGGTGAGCTGGAACGGCTTGCGGCCGAAGTGGCCGTACGACGCGGTCGCCTGGTAAATCGGGTGGATCAGGTCGAGCATCTTGATGATGCCGTACGGGCGCAGGTCGAACTTGGCGCGGATCAGTTTTTCGATCTTGTCGTCGCTGATCCTGCCGGTGCCGAACGTGGTCACCGAGATCGAGGTCGGTTCGGCCACGCCGATCGCGTAGGAAATCTGCACTTCGCAACGGTCGGCGATGCCGGCCGCGACGATGTTCTTGGCGACGTAGCGCGCGGCGTAGGTGGCCGAACGGTCGACCTTGGACGGGTCCTTGCCCGAGAACGCGCCGCCGCCGTGGCGCGCCATGCCGCCGTAGGTGTCGACGATGATCTTGCGCCCGGTCAGGCCGCAGTCGCCCACCGGTCCGCCGATCACGAACTTGCCGGTCGGATTGATGTGCACCTTGTTCTTCGGCAGCGCGTCCAGCCACTTCTTCGGCAGCACCGGCTTCAGGATGTGTTCGCGCACGCCTTCCACGAGATCGGCGTACTTCACTTCCGGATCATGCTGGGTCGAAAGCACTACCGCGTCGAGTCCCGCGACCTTGTGGTGGGAGTCGTAATGCAGGGTGACCTGCGACTTGGCGTCCGGGCGCAGCCACTTCAGCTTGCCGGCCTTGCGCACCTTCGACTGCTGTTCGACCAGACGGTGCGAATAGTAGATCGGGGCAGGCATGAACTCTGGCGCCTCGTTGCAGGCGTAGCCGAACATCAGGCCCTGGTCGCCGGCGCCCTGTTCTTCCGGTTTCTTGCGCGCGACGCCCTGGTTGATGTCGGGTGACTGCTTGCCGATCAGGTTCAAGACGCCGCAGGTCGCGCCGTCGAAGCCGACCGTGGAAGAGTCATAGCCGATCCCGAGGATCACCTTGCGCGCCAACGCCTCGATGTCTACCCATGCGTCGGTGGCGACTTCGCCCGACACGATCGCGACGCCGGTCTTGACCATCGTTTCGCAGGCCACGTGCGCGCGCTTGTCCTGCGCGATGATCGCGTCGAGGACGGCATCGGAAATCTGGTCGGCGACCTTGTCCGGGTGGCCTTCGGACACCGATTCGGAAGTGAACAGGTAACGGCTCATCGTGGTTTGTATCCTTTGATACGGATGGAGAGATGGAACGAACCGTGCATGATACAGGGTCGTGGGCCCGGATGCAGGGACCAGCGTAGCGCGTTCAGCGGGCGTCCCGGAATGCGGGTGCGGCAATGGAGCCTGTCACGAGTTGACGGCCCGTGAAAATCCGCCATCCCGGATTGCCATCAGGCAGACACCACGCCGTGTCGCGCGCGCATCTGGCGTGCGGCCTCCACCATGGCTTCGAGTGAGGGTTTGACCTCTTTCCAGCCGCGGGTTTTGAGTCCACAGTCGGGATTGACCCAAAGCTGTTCCGGCTGCAGCACCTGCATGGCCTTGTCCAGCAGCTCGGTGATTTCCGCAGCCGCCGGAACCCGCGGCGAGTGGATGTCGTACACGCCGGGGCCGATCCCGTTGGGGTAGCGAAAGCGCACGAAAGCGTCCAGCAGCTCCATGCGCGAGCGGCTGCACTCGATCGAGATCACGTCGGCATCCATCGCCGCCACCGCCTCGATGATGTCGTTGAACTCCGAATAGCACATGTGGCTGTGGATTTCGGTTGTATCGCGCACGCCGCCAGCACTGATCCGGAAGCACTCGACCGCCCACGCCAGACAGGTTTGCCAATCGGCGCGGCGCAGCGGCAAGCCTTCGCGGAAAGCCGGCTCATCGATCTGGATCACGTGGATGCCGGCGGCTTCGAGGTCGTGCACTTCGTCGCGCAGGGCCAGCGCGATCTGCCGGCACACCGTTTCGCGCGGGATGTCGTCGCGCACGAACGACCACTGCAGCATCGTGACCGGACCGGTCAGCATGCCCTTGACCGGTTTTCTGGTCAGTGATTGCGCATACGTCGACCAGCGCACTGTAATCGGCTTTTCACGCGCGACGTCGCCATAGATCAGCGGCGGCTTGACGCAGCGCGAGCCGTAGCTTTGCACCCAGCCGTGGCGGGTAAAGGCGTAGCCCTCGAGTTGTTCGCCGAAGTACTCGACCATGTCGTTGCGTTCGGCTTCACCGTGCACCAGCACATCCAGCCCGGCTTGCTCCTGATAGCGGATGCAGTGCTCGATTTCGCTTGCGATCACCTTGTCGTAGGCCGTGTCGTCGAGCTTGCCGGCGCGATGATCCGCGCGCGCCTTGCGCAACTCCGGCGTCTGTGGAAACGAGCCGATCGTTGTGGTGGGCAGCAGCGGCAGTGGGCGCGCCTTGCGTTGTGCCTGGACGCGCGTGGCGTAACCGGAACGCCGCAGCGCCGCCTGCGGCGTCAGTTCGTGCAGCCTGCGCCGCACGGCCTCGTTTACCACACCGGGCGCCTGTGCACGTCGCACCAGCAGGGCGCCTTGCGCTTCCAGTGCAGCCTCGGCTTCGGCACTGCCGTCCAGCGCATCCGCATAAACCCGCAATTCCTCGATCTTCTGCCGCGCGAACGAAAGCGAGGCGCGCAAACCCCGGTCCAGTGCGGTTTCCAGCGTGAGGTCGATCGGCACGTGCAGCAGCGAGCAGGAAGGCGCCAGCCACAGGTGTCCAGTTCCGAGCCTGGATTGCGCGCGTTGCAGGCGCGGCAGCACCTGATCGGGACGGCTGCGCCAGACGTTGCGGCCATCGACCACGCCGGCGCTCAGGGTGGCATTCGCCGGCAATGTGTCGAGCAGCGCATCGAGTTCATTGGCGCCACGCACCAAGTCGGCGTGCACGCCATCGACGGGAAGGTTCTTCAGCACGCCGAGGTTGGCGCCGAGCGGGCCGAAATAATTGGCCAGCAGCAATTTCGGACGTTGGCCGTTCGCGAGCACCCGGTACGCGTGACGCAATGCATGGCGCGCCGTGTCGTCGAGATCGGTGGCCAGGCACGGTTCGTCGAGCTGCACCCATGGTGCGCCCGCCGCGGCAAGTGTTTCCAGCAGCTCGGCGTAGGCGGGCAGCAATGCGTCGAGCAACGCCAGCCGGTCGCTGCCGTCGGTGGTCTTGGACAACAACAGGAACGTGACAGGACCCGGCAGCACGGGACGCGCGTCGAAACCCGCCGCGCGCGCCTCGCGGAACTCATCCAGCGGCTTGTGGCCGACCAGACGGAAGCGTTGCCCCGAGTGCAGTTCCGGCACGAGGTAGTGGTAGTTGGTGTCGAACCACTTGGTCATCTCGAGCGCGTGCAGATCGATGCCGTTGCGCTTGTGGCCGCGCGCCATCGCGAAGTAGCCGGCCAGTCGATCGGTTTCATGAAGTTCGCGGTAACGATCCGGAATCACATCGAACAGCACCGCCGTGTCCAACACGTGGTCGTACAGGCTGAAATCGTTGCATGGAACGCTGTCGGCGCCGGCGTCGCGCGCCAGTTGCCAGTGGCGCGTGCGCAGCAAACGCGCGGTATCGAGCAGTTCATTGGCGGCGATGGCGCCGGCCCAGAAGGATTCCAGCGCGCGTTTCAGTTCGCGCTTGAGCCCGATGCGCGGAAAACCGGCAAGTGTTACGTGTGTCATCAGTCGATTCCTCTTGAGGGGTGGGCGAGAGGAACGAAGGCGGCGGCCGCCCAGGCGGGGCATGCCATCGACCTTCGCCCCCGCGGGCGAACCGGCCCGCAAAGCGGGTCAAGCCGGACGGGAAGCACGCTTCCCGGCTGCGTCAGGTATCGGGCCTGCGACGAAGCGCGAACACCTCGTCGATCGCCGTCGCAGGGCAGCGCCGGGGTCGCATCGTTTCCTTGCGTATCTCTACATCGCGATATAAAGATGGAATAACTTCGCGAGGATGGCTCTGACCTGCATCAAGCCCGGCCGGAGCGCAGCAGTGGGATAGGGAGAAATCGCCGGCGCGGCGACGTGCGCCGCTTGACTCAGGCGGCTTCGGCGAGCCCGTTGGCGAGTGCCGTGAAATAGTCGCGGGTCAGCCGGAGTTGTTCGCGCGCGCTGTCGGCGGCGTTGATCACGGCGCGGAAAGCCGCATTCTCGGGACGATCCCTGGCGTACCAGCCAAGGTGCTTGCGCGCGATGCGCACGGCAGCCGCTTCGCCGTAGAACGCGTACAGGTCTTCGAGGTGCCCGAGCAGGATGTCGCGGACTTCGCCAGCCTCAGGTTCGGGCAGGCGTTCGCCGGTCACGAGATAGTGCGCAATCTCGCGGAAAATCCATGGGCGTCCTTGCGCGGCACGGCCGATCATCAATGCGTCGGCACGGGTGTGGTCGAGTACCGCACGCGCCTTGTCGGGCGAGTCGATGTCGCCATTGGCGAACACCGGAATCGCGACACTGGCCTTGACCGCGGCGATGGTGTCGTACTCGGCAAAGCCTTCGTATTTTTGCGAACGGGTGCGCCCGTGCACCGCCAGCGCGGCGACACCGGCATCTTCTGCGATGCGGGCGATGGCCAGCGCATTGCGGTGTTCGGGCACCTGTCCCGTGCGGATCTTCAGGGTCACCGGAACCTCAACGGCCTCGACCACGGCTTTGCAGATGCGTGCCACCAGGGCTTCGTCCGCGAGCAATGCGGAACCCGCCCACGCGTTGCACACCTTTTTGGCAGGACAGCCCATGTTGATGTCGATGAGTTGCGCGCCATGGGCAACGTTGTAACGCGCCGCCTCCGCCAGCTTGATTGGATCGGAACCGGCGATCTGCACGGAAACCGGATCGGGTTCGCCGGCGTGGTCCATGCGATGCAGCGACTTGCGCGTTTGCCACAGGCGCGGGTCGGACGTGGTCATTTCAGACACAGCCAAGCCTGCGCCCAGCCGCTTGCACAGCTGCCGGAACGGTTTGTCGGTGACGCCGGCCATGGGCGCCAGCGCCAGCGGTGGTTCGATGGGAAGGGTCCCGATGTGCATCGACCCAGTTTAGCGGCGGCCGATGCTCCAGACCGGCATCGATCGCGCTTCAGGCCAAGCGCGCCGGCGCATTCTGAGCCTGCCGCGCGCGGACCGGGATGCCCGATTCGCGTCCGCGCTGGTGCGTGGTGAGGCCCATGCCCACGCGCATGCCGTAGCCGATGCGTTCGGCATAGCCGATCAGCAGTGCAGCCGAATCCGCGTCCAGGGCCGCGTGCGCGGTTTCCCGCCACAGCGCCAGCCAGCGTTGGAAGTGTTCCGCGCCGATCGGCAGTGGTTGGTGCTTGGCCAGCGGGTTGCCGCGATAATGCCCGCTGCCGAGCGCGACCGTGGCCCAGAACGAGGTCATCAGCACCTTGTGGGCGTCCCAGTCATCGACCAGCGGGTTGAACACGGGGCCGAGCAGTGGATCGGCCCGCACCTTGTCGTAGAAGCGGCCGACCTGTTCGGCCAGCAGCGACTCATCGAGGTTGGCAGGTGCGGGGCGGGGCATGTGCACAGCCTCGCGTTGCAGGTGCGCTGTGGCCATGACCTGCATCAATGATGCGCATCAATGCCTGATGCGATCGGCCGGCGCATAGTGCAAGAACAGCTGGCTCGGAGGCCATGCCATGACCCATGTCGTCACCGACAACTGCATCAACTGCAAATACACCGACTGCGTCGAGGTGTGTCCGGTCGATTGTTTCCATGAAGGCCCGAATTTCCTTGCGATCGATCCAGACGAGTGCATCGACTGCACCTTGTGCGTGGCCGAGTGTCCGGTCAACGCGATCTTCGCCGAGTTGGACGTGCCGGCGGGCCAGGAACACTTCCTGCAGGTCAACGCCGAACTCGCGAAAAACTGGCCGGTCATCGCCAGCAAGATTCCTGCAATGGATGGTGCCGACCTGTGGGACGGCATTCCCGACAAGCTGCCGCTGCTCGATCGCGGCGATGGCATGAACATGCAGGGCGATCCGGCCAAGTCGCCGAGTTCGCCAGCCGCGAAGTAAGCGTCGCAGGGGCTGCGGGGCTACACTGGCGGGACCGCGTGGCGCGGGTAGCGCGCTAGGGTTTATGGCAATCCCAAGGAGACAATACATGTCCGGTACCAAATTCAAAGGCAATCCCGTCCACGTGGACGGCCACTTTCCGAAGGTCGGCGACAAGGCGCATCCGTTCAAGTTGATCGCGGGCGACCTGTCCGAAAAGACGCTGGCCGACTTTGCCGGCAGGCGCAAGGTGCTGAACATCTTCCCGAGCGTGGATACCGGTGTGTGCGCGGCTTCGGTGCGGCACTTTAACCAGGATGCTGCGGGGCTGAAGAATGCGGTGGTGCTGTGCATTTCCGCCGACCTGCCGTTCGCTCAGGCGCGTTTTTGCGGTGCCGAAGGCATCCGGAACGTCACCATGCTGTCGATGATGCGCGGCCGCGAGTTCCTGAAGGACTACGGCGTCGCCATGACCGATGGTCCGCTGGCCGGCCTCGCCGCGCGTGCGGTGGTGGTGCTGGACGAGCACGACAAGGTGATCCACGCGCAGATGGTGGATGACATCACCCACGAGCCGGATTACGCGGCAGCGCTGAAGGCGGTCGGCTGACGCGCATCGTCGTGGTTCCAGCGCAGACCAGGATTACGCATTGTCGTCATTCCGGGGCTGTTCGCGGCTTCATCGCGAACGGGACCTGGAATCCATGCTTCCCTCGCGAGCCCGCAATGCGGATTGGGTTCCGCTCGCCTCGTCGGCGAGCGGGTCACTTTTGACATTGCCCAAAAGTAACCAAAAGGCTAGGCGCCGGAGGCGGTGGTCGAACGAACGTCGTGTTCGTTCGACGCTCCTGCGATGCTCGCCGAATGGCGGCCGCGCCGAACTCGCACATCCCTGTGCTCAAACAGTCGGCGCTTTCCCCGCCATTCCGCTGCGCTTCTCGGTACCGCCAACGGCGCCGCCTTTCGCTTCGATGCCGGCCATCCATGGCCTGCGATTCTGCGACCCTCGGATGCGTGGCATGTAGGTTGGGCTGACCCCGTGCTTGATCCGGGGGAAGCCCAACGGGAGCCGGCGACAATGTTGGGCTTCGCGTTACTCGGCCCAACCTGCGGAACTGCATGGTCCGATTCCCGTCGAAACAAAAACCCGCAGGGTGGATCCTGCGGGTTTTCCGTGTTACGCAGATGGCGGAGACTATTTCGCGTTCGCGAACGCCTCGGTCATGTCGAGCATGCGGTTGGAGAAGCCCCACTCGTTGTCGTACCAACCGAGCACCTTGACGAAGGTGCCGCCCATCACGCGGGTCTGGGTCGCGTCGTAGGTGCACGAAGCGGGATTGTGGTTGAAGTCGATCGATACCAGCGGCTTGGTGTTGACCGCCATCACGCCCTTCAGCTTGCCCTTCGCGGCTTCGTTGATGGCAGCGTCGATTTCGTCTTTCGTGGTCGCGCGCTGTGCCACGAAGGTCAGGTCCACGCACGATACGTTGATGGTCGGAATGCGCATCGAGAAGCCGTCCAGACGGCCATTCAGTTCTGGCAGCACCAGGCCTACCGCGACGGCGGCGCCGGTCTTGGTCGGGATCTGGCTGTGCGTGGCCGAGCGCGCACGGCGCAAGTCCTTGTGGTACACGTCGGTCAACACCTGGTCGTTGGTGTAGGCGTGGATGGTGGTCATGAGTCCATGCACGATGCCGATCTTCTCGTGCAGCACCTTGGCCAGCGGCGCGAGGCAGTTGGTGGTGCACGACGCGTTCGAGATGATGGTGTCCGAACCCTTGATCTTGTCCTCGTTGACGCCGTACACGAAGGTGCCGTCCACGCCCTCGGCTGGCGCCGAGATGATCACCTTCTTCGCGCCGGCGGCGAGGTGCGCCGCGGCCTTGTCGCGCTTGGTGAACAGGCCGGTCGATTCGATCACGACGTCGACGCCGAGGTCCTTCCACGGCAGTTTCGACGGATCGCGCTCCGCGCACACCTTGATGTGGTCGCCGTTGACGACCAGGTCGCCGCCTTCGACGG
>JAFEDX010000051.1 GCA_018241365.1 Pseudomonadota bacterium | reverse complement strand
CAAGCATAATGGGTCCGCCACGCGGAACGGCGCCGATGCCGGCAGACAGGAACATCACGCCGCGTCGTGGGCGCGGATTTCGTCCAGGAAGCCCTCGATGGCCGCGACGACTTCCGGCTCGTCGAGCATGGGTGCGTGGCCGACGCCGGCCACGCTGGCGCTGCGCATGCCGGGGTGGCGCCGACCCATTTCCGCGAGCGTGGCGGCACTGAGGATGTCGGAGTTCTCGCCGCGGATCGCCAGGATCGGCAAGGATGTGAGCGTATCCCACATCGGCCAGAGGTCGGGTGGAACCGCGCTGGGATCACTGCCCGCAAGTCCCGTTGCAATGGCCGGATCGTAGGCAAGCCGCGGCACGCCATTGGCATCCTCGACGAACAAACGGTGCGCGAACCGCAGCCAGTCTGCGTCCTGATAATGCGGAAACGCGGAGCTGTTGGTCAGCCTGCAATATTCCGCCGCGCCCGTCCAATCGGTGACCTCGGACGCCGTGCCGACGTAGCTGGCGATGCGCGCCAGGCCGGCGGGCTCGACCACCGGCCCGACGTCATTCAATACCAGCCCCCGATAGTTCTGCGGTGCCATCGATCCCATCACCATCGCCATCAACCCGCCCATCGACGTGCCGAGCAACACCGGCCGCTCGAGGCCGAGACGCGCGATCAACCCCAGCATGTCGCTGCAATAGACGAGCGGAACGTAATTGGCCGGTTCCGGATCGTATTGCGAGCGACCGCGCCCGCGCTGGTCAGGCACCACCACGCGGAAGCGCCCGGCCAGATGGCGGGCGAGCTCGTCGAAATCGGCGGCGTTGCGGGTGAGGCCGTGCATCAGCAACAGGCACGGACCCGCCCCGGCGTAATCGCGGGCATAGAGCTGCAGCCGTCCATCCGCGCTCGGGAAAAACACGTCTGCATAACTGGGGGTCATTTCGTCTCCCGTGGGGGTCGCGTGCCGGACTCGTGCTTCCGTTTGCGTGACGTCTGCGTGCCAGCGGCTGCCAGCAGCCGCAGGGCGAATTGGGCGTAACCCTCGGCCACCTGTTCCGCACTCAACTTGTAGGCGGGCGAAAACCAGTACGCCACGCGCAGTCCCATGCCGCCGATCGCGGCCACCGTGAGCCAGGGATCGACCACCTTGAATGCGCCGCTTTGCGCGCCACGCTTGACGATGTCCTGCAGCAGGTCCTCGGATTCGCGCCGCAGCACGAAAGTCGCCGCGCCGAGATCTTCGCTCAGCACATGCAGTTCCGAATTCGACACCACCGCGAGCATCGGGTACGTGGTGTGGAAACCCACGTGCGCGCGCACGTAGGCCACGATCTGCTCGCAGGGATCACCACCGCTTTCCAGCACCGCGGTGCGCACGCAGCGGTATTGCTCTTCGTGGCCGACCCGGCACAGCTCGGCAAGGATGTGTTCCTTGGACGGGTAATGCGCGTAGATCGTGGCCGCCTTGACGCCCGCCGCGGCCGCCACGTCGCGCACCGACGCTCCCGCATAACCGTGCTCGGCGAACAGTTTCAATGCGGCTTCCAGCACCCGCCCAGAAGCCCCCGGCTGCTTCAGTCCGGGCAACAGGCGCGCGGTGGTGGCGGCGAGGCGGCGATTGACGGCCATTGGGCGGAGTATGAACGAGCGATCGGACGACTGCCAATGATTTGACAGCCACATACAAAGGCGCTACAAAGCTAACCGAACGAACGTTAGTTAGGCAAGCATTTTCGGGTACTGCGCTCTCGGCGCCGCCATTCGGCCCGGCAACCGGCCACACCACCGTCTCTCCACGTCCGCTGCATCCAGAGGGGGATTCCATGCGTCACCAGCACACTTCCATCACGCTCGGCCTGCTGTCGGCAGCCATTGCACTCGGCCTCGCCACCAACGTCCAGGCCGCGCCGCAAAGCACCGTCAATGCACAGTCGGCACAGGCCAGCGACAGCGCTGCGCAGAAGAACGCCGATGCCACCACGCAAAAACCCAAGGAACTGGAGACGATCGTGGTCACGGCCCGCCGCCGCAGCGAGGACGTGGAAAAGGTGCCGATCGCGATCAGCGCCTTCAGTTCCGAAGACCTCAAGGACATGCAGGCCGTCGACATCGCGGGCCTGCAGGGCTCGGTGCCGAACATGAACATCGTGCAGGGCCGCGGTTCGTCCAGCAACGTCAACATCTTCATCCGCGGCATCGGCCAGCCCGACGCATTGCAGACCTTCGACCCCGGCGTCGGTTTCTACGTCGATGACGTGTACTACTCGCGCATCAACGGCGCGTTGATGGACCTGTTCGACATCGATCATGTCGAGGTGTTGCGCGGCCCGCAGGGCACGTTGTACGGCATGAACTCCACCGGCGGCGCGGTCAAGGTCGTCACCAAAAAGCCGACCGACCAGCCTGAAGGTTCGGTCGCGGTGACCGTGGGCGACTACGGGCGCATCAACACCCAGGCCTATCTCAGCGGACCGCTGAGCAAGACGTGGTCCGCTTCGATCGCCGCGGGCACCTTCAAGAACGACGGCTACGTCACCGACCCGGCTACCAAGCGGCACTTCAACGACGACGACACGCAAGCGATCCGCGGCAAGCTGGACTTCCATCCCTCCGACAGCTTCAACGGGATCCTGGAGGTGGACTACAGCCACCAGGACACCGACCTGACGATGGGCCAACCCACCGCGCCGTTGATGAGCACGGACCTGGCCACAGGCCTGTCAACGGTGCGACTGCTGCCGACTCCGTGGGACTTCCATGCGCAGACCTCGTTCGGTCCCGACAAGGGCCAGAAGCTGGTGCAGAAAGGCGTGGCGTGGAACATGAACTGGCACCTCAACGACAACTGGGATTTCAAGAGCATCACCGCGTACCGCAAGCTGGACACCGCCGCCTACATCGACATCGATGCTTCGCCGTTGCAACTCGGCGATGTGCTGGTGGCTTTGCGCCAGCACCAGCTGAGCCAGGAATTCCAGCTGCAGTACGACAATCACGACAACCTGCACGCGGTGTTCGGCCTGTACTACCTCGACGAGCACGTGCCTTCGCACCAGGAAGCCTATGCCGACAGCTTCCTGACCTTCTTCGGCCTGCCGATCAATTTCCTGCGCACCATCGACGACAACCTCGTCAACCAGAGCTACGCGGCGTTCGCCAACGGCACGTGGTCGTTCGGCGATGGCTGGAGCCTCTCGGCCGGCCTGCGTTACACCGACGAGAAGAAGGATTATTTCCGCACCACCACCGCCTTCTTCGGACCACCGCTGACCTCGTTTGACAGCACCTTTGCCTTCAATGCGAGCAAATCCTGGTCGGCGGTGACGCCTTCGATCGCGTTGCAAAAGCAGTTCACTCCCGAGTTGATGTGGTACGCGTCGGCCAACCGCGGCTTCAAGTCCGGTGGGTTCAACGGCCGCGCCAACGCCCCGTCGGATGTCAGTTCCTTCAACCCGGAATTCGTGTGGACCTACGAGTCGGGCTTGAAATTCCGCAGCGCCGACGGCCGCGTGCAGGCCAACGGCGACGTGTTTTACAGCGACTACAAGGATTTCCAGGCGCGCGTCTCGGACATCACCAATCCCGGCAGCCCGATCCCCAACTTCGGCTTCCCGGTACTCAACGCCGCCAAGCTGACGATGTACGGCGCCGAGTTCTCGGGCTCGATGCTGGTCGGCGCCAGCAGTTCGTTGCAGGCCCAGATCGGTTACCTCGACTCGAAGTACGACAAGTTTGTCGATCCGCGCGTCCTGCTCGACCCGTCGCTCGCGGATCTGCACGCCCACACCGCGTTCACACCCAAGTGGACCGCGCGGGTGGCGGCGACGCACACCTTCAACCTGCACGATGGCGCCGCCATCACCGTGGGTGGCGATCTGTCCTACCGCGACACGATGTGGCTCTCCGTGGACAACCGCCCGGGCCTGATGCAGCCTGGCTACACGCTGGCGGGACTGTTCGGCGTGTTTGATTCGGCCGACGGGCGTTGGCAGGTCCGCGCGGGCGTGCGCAACCTCACCGACAAGACCTACAAGACCGACGCGCAGGAGTTTTCCAGCGTCGGCAACATCCAGACCGCGTACTACGGCTGGCCACGCAACTACTATCTGACCGTCCGTTACAACTTCTTCCGTTGAGGCGAGCGGCACAGGCACACGCGGCCAAACCCGCAGCGCGTGGCAACGCGCGCTGCGGACCAATCCGAAGATGCCGCACCGGCGACGAGGCATGACCCGATGGCGACACCCGATACCTTGACGAAGCCCCCGCAGCGGATCGCGCGGACACTGCGTTTCGCGGCACTGGCCTGCATCGCCGCCACCAGTCTTGGGCTTGCAGCGTGCGGCCATCAGGAATCGGGAGCGTCCTCCACGACGGCTGGCACTGCAACGCCCTCGCCGGCTCCGGTGAAGGTGGGCATGATCTACTCGCGGACCGGGCCGCTGGCAATGTACGGCGACGAATATCGGCGCGGCTTCGAAGCCGGGCTTGCGTATGTCACCCAAGGCACCGGCACGCTGGACGGACATCCCGTCCAGATCGAGTGGAAGGACGACGCCGGCAATCCCGCGCAGGGCGTGGCCGCTGCCAAGACCTTGATCGGCCAGGGCTACAAGATCCTCGCTGGACCCGCGGATTCAGCGGTGGCGCTGCAGGTCGCGGCCGTGGCGGCACAAAACAAGGTGCTGTTCATTTCCGGCCCGGCGGCGGTGGACCAGATCACCGGCATCAACCGCTACACGTTCCGCTCCGGGCGCCAGACCTGGCAGGACGTGCGGACCGCTGCTGCCATCATGGGCGACCCGGCCGGCAAGCACGTGCTGGTGTTTGCGCAGGATTACGCCTTCGGGCAAGCCAATGCTGCCGCGGTGAAGGCCGTGCTGAGCGGCACCGGCGCGACGGTCGACAGCCTGTTGGTACCGCTCTCGACCACCGATTTCACCCCGTTCGCGCAGAAGATCCGGAACGCGAAGCCGGACATGCTGTACGTCGCCTGGGCAGGCGCCTCGACCTACCCGATGTGGACCACGCTCGAACAGCAAGGCATTTTCAAGAGCACCCAGGTGGTGACGGGCCTCGGCAACGTCGCGACCTACGACGCCTACGGCCCGGCGGCAACCAGCGCCACGTTCCTTAGCTACTACTTTCCGGACGCGCCGGACAATCCGGTGAATACCGCGATGAAGGAACTGATCACCAGGGCCGGCGGCACGCCGGACCTGTTCAGTCCCGACGGTTTCGTCGCGGCGCAGATGATCGCGCACGCGGTGGCGACAACCCATGGCGACGCGGAGGTGGATGCGATGATCCACGCGCTGGAAGGCTGGTCGTTCGACGCACCCAAGGGCAGGCAGACGATCCGCGCGGCCGACCACGCCATGCTGCAGCCGCAATTCATCGCCCGCCTGGTCGCGCACGGCAAGAATTTCGTGCCGGAACTGGTCCGCACGGTGCCCGCCGAAGACGTGGCGCCGCCGCTGGCCGGAACCCCGCCGGCTTCGCAGTGACGGCCGTGGCGCCCGCGGTGCCGGCCATCGAGGCCGCGGGACTCAGCTGGTCGATCGGTGGTGCACCGATCGTATCGGAGGTGACGTTCGCGGTCGGCCAAGGCGAATTCCTCGGACTGATCGGCCCGAACGGCGCCGGCAAGACCAGCCTTCTCAACCTGCTGTCGGGCCTGCTGACGCCCAGCGCCGGCACGATCCGCCTGCACGGTCAGACGCTGGATGGACTCGCGCCCCACCAGCGTGCACGCGCAGGTCTCGGCCGCACGTTCCAGTCGTCCGACCTGTTCCCTTCGCTGAGCGTGCTGGAAAACGTGCGCCTCGCGGCGCAGGCGCATGCCGGCGGCAACCTGCGGCTGTGGCGGCGCGCCGACCGCGTCACGCGTTCGGTGGCCAAGGCGCGGACTTGCCTCGAACGGGTCGGGCTATCCACACGCACCGACATGCTTGCGGGCGCGCTCTCGCACGGCGACAAGCGCAAGCTGGAACTGGCGATCCTGCTGGCCACGGAACCGACCGTGATCCTGCTCGACGAGCCCATGGCCGGCGTCAGCGCCGAGGATGTTCCCGCTCTGACCGAACTGATCGGCACGCTGTGCGCGGAACGCGGCGCCAGCGTGATCATGGTCGAACACCACATGCACGTGGTGCTGGCGCTGGCCAATCGACTCGCAGTGATGCACCACGGCGCGCTGCTCGCGTGCGACAAGCCGGAAACGGTGATGGCCAACCCCATCGTGCAGTCGGCCTATCTCGGGGAAGGCTTGTGAGCGCGGGTGCTGCGGCATCTCCCGCACGCCTGCCGGGCGCTGCAGTGGCGCAACCCGCGATCCTGCTGCACGTTCGCGACGTGCACGCACGGCTGGGCGGCGCGCACATCCTGCAAGGTGTTGATTTCGACGTTCCCGGGCGCGGCGTGACCGCATTGCTGGGCCGCAACGGCGTCGGCAAGACCACCACCCTGCGCGCGATCCTCGGCATCGTGCCGCGCAGCGGCACGGTCACGTTCGACGGCCAACCGCTGGATGGCCTCGCGACGTTCCGGGTGATCCTGCGCGGCATCGGCTACGTACCCGAAGACCGCGACGTGTTCGCCGGACTGACGGTCGCTGAGAACCTGCGCCTCGCCGAACGGCGCGGCGTGCCGCCCCGCTACGACTTGGTGTTCGACCTGTTCCCGGATCTCGCGGCACGCCGGCGGCAAGCCGCCGGCACCTTGTCCGGCGGCCAGCAACAAATGCTTTCCATTGCACGGGCATTGCTGAATCCCGCGCGCCTGCTGCTGGTCGACGAGCCGAGCAAGGGCCTGTCGCCGCGGCTGGTCGGCGAAACCGTCGCGGCGCTGGCGCGGATTGCCGAAGACATTCCGGTGCTGCTGGTGGAGCAGAACCTCGCCGCCGTCCGCAAACTCGCCGAACACGTGCTGGTGATGGCCGAAGGCCGCATTGTGCATGCGGGTCCGGCCGCGGATTTCCTTGCCGACGCGGCACTCACGCAGACGTTGCTGGGAGTCTCGGCCGGCACGGGAGCCCAGGCATGAGCACCATCGTGTTGCTGGCCCTGACCGGCATCGGCCTCGCGGGCCTGTATTTCCTGGTGGCCTCGGGCCTGACCCTGATCTTCGGCCTGATGCGCGTGCTCAACTTCGCACACGGCGCGTTCCTGTTGCTGGGCGGCTATTGCGCGTGGCTGCTGGGCGCGCAGCTCATGGATGCCGCAGGCAATGTTTCGAATGCGGGATTCCTGGCCATGCTGATCGCCGCGCTCGCGGCCGGCGCGGTAATCGGCACGCTCACCGAACTGGTGCTGATCCGGCCGCTGTATCGCCGCGAATTCGCCCAGGTACTGGTGACGGTGGGTCTCGGGCTGGTCGTCGGCGCGCTGGTCATGGGGATCTGGGGCGGCGATCCACGCAACTTCCCGGCGCCGCCGTGGACGCACGGAATCGTGCGGATACTCGGCGCCAACGTGCCGGCCAGCCGGTTCCTCCTGATTGGCGTGGCCTTGCTGGTGCTGGTCGCGCTGGTCGCGTTCCTGCGCCACACGCGCTACGGGCTGATCGTGCGCGCCGGGGTGGAAAACCGCACGATGGTCAGCGCATTGGGCATCGACGTGCGCCGTGCCTTCACCCTGGTGTTCGCGCTGGGCGGCGCGCTGGCTGGCCTCAGCGGCGCGCTGGCGGGCGTGTACTTCGGCGCGGTCAGTCCGGGCCTCGGCAGCATGCTGCTGATCGATGCCTTCATCGTGGTGGTGATCGGCGGGCTGGGATCGATCACGGGTTCCGCGCTGGCGGCGTTGGCGGTAGGCCTGCTGCAGCAGTTCGCCAATTACTACTTCACCGGGATCGGCGACCTTGCGATCGTGCTGCTGCTGGCGGTGGTGTTGCTGGTGCGGCCGCGCGGAATGCTGGGAGCTTCGACATGACGCGCGCGCCCGGCACGCAGCCACGTCGCTTCGCCGGTCGCGTAACGCTGGCCGTCATCGTGCTGCTGCTGGTCGCGGTGCCGTGGCTGGACCTGCCGACCGCCGGGCTGTTGCCCGATCGCCTGAATGCGCCGGGCAGCCTGCAACTGCTCGGACTATGCCTGGTGTTCGGCGCGCTGGCGATGACCTATGACCTGCTGTTCGGATTCACCGGGCTGCTTTCGTTCGGCCATGCGCTGTTCTTCGCCGCGGGCGCGTACACCTTCGCGATCGCGGCGACAGTATTCCACCTGTCGGGTCCGGCCGCGCTGGCGCTGACGCTGGGTGTGGCGCTGTTGCTGCCTCTCGTGATCGGCGCGATCAGCCTGCGTACCACCGGCATCGCGTTCGCGATGGTGACGTTGGCGTTCGCACAGGCCGGCGCGGTGATCGTGGGCCAGGATCCGGGCCACGCGACCGGCGGCGAGCTGGGTCTCGGACTTGCCTACGACCACTTGCCACAGTTTCTCGTGGGCGTCGCCAACACCCGTTACCTGTACTGGATCTGCCTCGCGCTGGTGGTCGTCGTCGCCGGCATCATCTGGTGGATCAGCGGCTCGGTCACCGGCAGGGTGTGGCAAGCGATCCGCGACAACGAACGCCGCGTGCAGGTGCTCGGCCTGCGGCCCTACGTCTTCAAGCTGGTCGCGTTCGTGGCGGCTTCGTTCCTGGCGGCCCTTTGCGGCATCGCCTGGCTGCTGCTGGTCGGTGGCGCGAACCCCGGCATTACCACCGCGGAGTTCACCCTGTCGCTGCTGGTGATGGTGGTGCTCGGCGGTGCGGGCACCCGCTGGGGCGCGCTGGCCGGCGGCGTGCTCTATACCTTCCTGGACCAGCGCCTCGCCGCGCTGGCCGGTTCACCCGCGATCCAATCCCTGCCCACCGCATTGCGGGTGCCGTTGTCGCAGCCGCTGTTCGTGCTCGGGATCGTCTTCATGCTGGTCATCCTGTTCCGCCCGGGTGGGATCGCAAGCCTGTTCGGCATGCACGGATCGCAACCGGCTCGAAGGCGATGGCTTGCATGGCTGGGGCGCGGGGCGGCACGCCGCTGAACAGGTGTACCGGCGGCAGCGGATGGCCGCAGTGGGGTCCCGCGGCCGCGGTTCAGACTGCCAGCCACAATTCCGCTAGAATACGCGCTTCTCTTTCGCAAGAAGCCGTCATGGCCCCGTGGCCGTGACGGTTACTGTGTGCCATGTCCATCCAAAACCTACGCAATATCGCGATCGTCGCCCACGTCGACCACGGCAAGACCACGCTGGTCGACCAGCTGCTGAAGCAATCCGGCACCCTGTCGGAACGCGCGGCGGTGCCCGAGCGCGTGATGGACTCGAACGACATCGAGCGCGAACGCGGCATCACGATCCTCTCCAAGAACACCGCGATCCGCTGGACCGATCCGCGCGGCGAGCAGTGGCGCATCAACATCGTGGACACGCCCGGACACGCCGACTTCGGCGGCGAAGTCGAGCGCGTACTGTCGATGGTCGATTCGGTGCTGATCCTGGTCGATGCGATGGACGGCCCGATGCCGCAGACGCGCTTCGTGACCCAGAAAGCCTTCCAGATGGGTTTCAAGCCGATCGTGGTGGTCAACAAGGTCGATCGCCCCGGCGCACGCCCGGACTGGGTGGTGAACCAGACCTTCGACCTGTTCGACCGTTTGGGTGCCAGCGAGGAACAACTCGA
>JAFEDX010000050.1 GCA_018241365.1 Pseudomonadota bacterium | reverse complement strand
CGCGAGTTCCGCCTTCGGAACCGGCGTCAACGCCGACAGGTCGTTCTGCCAGAACTTGCCTGGCGCAAACGCGACGACAGCCAACCCCGCCGCGGCAACCAGCCACGGCAGCCAGCGCGGGCGTGGCAAGTGGGCGAGGAAACGCCACGCCGCGCCAAGACCTGGCGTCGCCGCCATGTCGCGTTGCGCCGGCGGCACGACCCACGGCAACAGCCAGCGCGTGCAGGCGCCGGCGACCACCAAACCGCCAATGGTGAACACCGCCAGCTGTTGCAGGCCCGCCACGCCCGAGGCGAAGAATGCAAGGTAGGCGATGCACACCGATGCGATCGCGGTTGCCAGCAACGGCCACAGCTCGCGTACGCATTGCGCGGTGGCGACGCCGACGCGGCGATGGCTGAACACGCGCAACGGATATTCCTGCGCGACGCCCAGCAGCGTGAATCCGAACGCCACGGTGATGCCGTGCGCATGTCCGAAGACCAGCGCCAGCAGCGCGAACCCCACCACCGCGCCGGACAACAGCGGCAACGCGGTCACCAGCACCGGCACGGCGCTGCGGTAGGCCAGCAGCAGCATGACCACGAAGCCGACCGTGGTGATTGCACCGAACCGGTCGGCTTCCGCGCGGGTATTGCGGCTGGCCTCGACCCCGAACCAGCCCGGCCCGCTGATCACGAGCCTGGCCTGTGCCGCACCGGGCAACGCAGCAAAATGTTGCTGCAGCGATGCAATCGCCGCCGCCTGCGCGCCCGGATCGAAACCCGCGGCCCTGGTTTCTGCGACCAGCAAGGCTTCACCGCCCGGGTTGCATACCTCGCCGCTGTTCGTCGCGAGGCCGTCGAGGCGCCGTACTGTTGCGTTGGGCGGACTGAAGGACGACGCAGGCGTACTTGACGGTACGTCGAGTCGGCCTGAAGGAGCACGGCGTGACAGGGCGGATGGATCGGCGGCCGCGGCAGAAGAGTGGCGAGGTGCGCAACCCTGGGAAAACCACACGCCATCCACCAGCCTCGGCTGGTGCTGCGGCGCCCAAAGCTGCGCCAGCTTCAGCGTTTCCAGCGTCGGATCGCGCCGTAGCCACGGCTCCAGCAATGCCGCCGCCGGCGAACTCAGGTCTTCGATGCGCTGCTGCAACTCGGCGCGCAGGTAGGCGGCGTCGAAACGATGCGTGTCCAGCGTGGGCGACAGCAGGTAACGATACGGCAGCAGGTCGGATGCTACCGCCGCGAGATCGGCGCTGCCATTGGCGACCTGCGCGAATTCGGGATCGCGTGCAAGCGCCGCTTCCAGACCGCGCGACAGATCGGCGAGCCGGTCCTGCGACGCGCCGGAAATCGCCAGCAGCAGCAAGCGCGAACCCGGCCCCTTGCCGATTTCATCCAGCAGCAACCTCTGGTCGGCAGTGCGCGCCGGCGGTACGAAATCGCGCAGGTCGGAGCTGATCTTCAGGTGCTGCGTGACCAACCAGCCAACCACGACGATCAGCGCAAGCCAGGCGAGATAAATGGCAATCCGCGCGCCGTTCCTCATTGCGGATTGCGGCAGCGCGCCGCCACTGCCGACTCCAGCGGCGCCGCGCTTTGCAGGCCCTGCTCCGCCATCGCACCGAGCAGCGTGATGCTGCTGTCGCCGTTGGCGTCTTGCACGGTGAGGCAGCGCGGTTCAGCCGCGCGACCGTCGATCACGATCGACTTGAGTTGTCGCTGCAATGGATCGGCGCGGGGCGTGAGCGTGATGACCCAGTGTGCGTCGCCGCCCTCGGCCGCCAGCGTGAAATCCTGTTCCAGTGCCGTGACATCGCCGCCCAGCAGGGCGCGGAATCCTGCCAGCATCGCGCCGACTTGCGGCGCACGCGCCAGCGGCATACGGTGCATCTTGCCGTTGCCGCGTTGCACCGAGAGTTCACCGTCGCCGATCTGCGCGGTTTCGCTGAACGGCTTGTCGATGTCGCGCTGCATGCGATCACCGCCCAGCCATTTGAGCGTGCCGGAAACGATCAGCGGGCGATCCAGCACGCCGCGGTAACTGACCTGCACGAACGGCGTCGTCGCCGGCGGTGTCTTCGCCAGTTTCGCGAGCAGCGATTCCGCCAGCGAAGGCGTCGCCGCCAGCGCATGGCCGGACAGCACCGCCACGACCAGCACCATCACGCTACGCCACACGCGCATGCTCCAGGTCCCCGCGCGGTTCGGATTGCGGCGCGGCCGCGGCTTGCGTTTGCCAGAAATCATAGAAGTTGAACCAGTTGCAGGGCGCCTCGCGCAGGTAATGCTCGAGGCGCGACGCGTAATGACCGATGTACGCATCCAGCGCCGCGTTGCGATCGGTGCGCGGCAGGACCACCTCTTCGGCCAGCGTCTCGAACACCAGGTCGTAGCGGTTGCCGCCGCGGTACAGGCCCAGGCACAGCACCACCGGCACCTTGAGCAATCCGGCGATCAGCCACGGCGCGGCCGGGAACGCTGCATCCGAGCCCAGGAACGCGACCTCGCGCATCAGCTCATGCGGCCGGCCGCGATCGCCCAGCAGGGTCACCATCGCGCCCTCGCGCACCGCTTCGGACAGCGCCAGCACGATGTCGGTGCCGCCGCGCGCGGTATCGATGATGCTGTCGGACAATTCCGGAGCCAGCGCTTCCAGCAGTTGCGTCAGCGCCGGCGTCTTGCTCTTGTCCATCACCAGCTTCAATTTGTGCTCGGGACGTCCGGCGGCCAGCACGCGCAACACCTCGAAGCTGCCGACGTGCGCGCCCAGCAGCAGCACGCCATGGCCACGATCGAGGTGGCGACGGAGTTCCTCCACGCCACGCATGCCGATGCGGAAACCATCCATGCCGCGCGCAAGCAGGAACACGCGGTCGAGGATGGTCGCCGCGAACGCATGGATCAGGTGCATGACCCGCCACGCATTGCCGGGCTTGCCATCGATGCGGCGGAAATAATCACGCGCGGCGGCGCGCTCCGGACCGCGCCGGAAATAGAAGTACAGCGTGACCGGATACAGGATCAGACGCGCAACGCCGCGCCCGAAATGCAGCCCGATGAAACGGATCAGCCAGATCGCGAACCAGCCGCCGGCTTCGGGACGATCCAGCCAATGTTCGCTCACGATGTCGCCTCCAGCGTACCGCGCGCCAGCGTGGTGCCATCACCGAGGATCACGCTGAAGCGCACGCCGCCATCAACTTCACGCAACTCGATCAGCGCCTGTTGTTCCGGCAACAACGGGCGCGTGAACTTCGCGTCCAGCTTGCCGACGGACAAACCTCGCCATGTCTTGAACGCCGCAGCCACGCGTTCCAGCAACACCACGCCCGGCACCACCGGATTGCCGGGAAAGTGCCCGGCCAGTGCCGGATGCGCGGCCGTGATCCGCAATTCCGTTTCGTATCGAGCGTTCACGCCCTGCCATCTCCTTCGCGCAGCAACGCCGGCCAGCGGCGCACGACCTGCATTGCGAACCGCCGCGGGTCCGGGTGTGGAATGTGCCGCAGGTACCAGCGGCGGAAGAGATATTCGCCCGCGAACGCCGCCAGCAACACCGCCCAGCAACCGATTTCCGGGTACCAGGCCAGCAACGCGTCCGGCAACGCCCACGGTGGCCGCATGCCGACGACAGCGAGCCAGCCGCCCGGCCATGCGAATAGTGCGATCAGCAATGAAAGCACGGCCATCACACCCAGCAGGCACGCCCAGAACCAGGTAACGCCACGCGTGTAGGCGCGCACGCCCGGCAATTCCAGCCGCTGCGGATCCTCGATCAGGCGCACGAAGCGGGAAACCAGTGGCTCGCGCCCACGCCGCAACGTGCGTGCGAACAGCCACGACACGCCGCCCAGGAACACCACCGGCAACGCCATCAACGCGAGTTGCGGATGCCCAAGCCACGCGGGCACCAGCAACAGTGCCGCCAGCGCCAGCCACGCCAGTCCCACCGCCGGTTTGCGCTTGCTCACCACCGCCGGCAACCACGCCAGCAACAGCAGCAGCGCGGCGGCCATGCTCAAGGCATGGCGATGGGTCAATCCGCCTGCCAATGCCAGCACGCCGCACACCGGCAACACCAGCAACAGCCACGGCGCGCGCCGTGGCATGGCGGAGTGGCGATCGGCGGCAACGCTGGGCATTGGTGGCAGAGGTCTGGCTGCGACGGGCGAGTGTATATGATAGGTGGGCGACTCCCGAGGACACTGAACAAGGCATGGACGGAAGCGAAGTCCGCGTGTTCGATTGCGACGTGCTGGTGGCCGGCGGAGGTCCGGGCGGGTCCACCATCGCGACGTTTCTCGCGCGACGGGGCTGGCGGGTCATCCTGCTGGAAAAAAGCCGTCATCCGCGCTTCCACATCGGCGAATCGCTGCTGCCCGCCAACGTCCCGATCTTCGAAGAACTGGGCGCGCTGGCAAAGCTGCGCGCACTGGGTCGCCTGAAACTCGGCGCGGATTTTCCGCGCGACGACGGCAGCTATTACACCTTCAAGTTTGACCGCGCATTGGGCGACACCCCGCACTACTCTTTCCAGGTCAAGCGCGAGGACATGGACCGGATGCTGTTCGAACACGCGCGTGGGCAGGGCGTGGACGCGCGCGAGCAAACCATGGTCGAGCGCGTCGCATTCGACGCCGACGGCATCACCGCGTGGATCGCCGCCAACGGACAGGCATCCAGACTGCGCGCACGCTACTTCGTCGATGCGACCGGCCGCGACACCCTGCTCGGCAGGCAGTTGCAGCTGGTCGAACGCAGCGTCCAGCACCAGAGCGCGGCGATGTTCGCGCACTACGCAGGCGTCGCCTTCAACCCCGACGATCCGGGCGGCAACATCATCAGCATCAACCGTTTCGCGCACGGCTGGGCGTGGTTCATCCCGCTGCCGGACGGCACCACCAGCGTCGGCTGCGTATGCAAGCCGGGTTGGCTCAAGGCCCGGCAAGGCGCGAACCACGCCGACTTCATGGCAAGGACGCTCGCGATCGTGCCCGGCGCCACGCACCGCATGGCAAACGCCACGCGGGTCATGCCGGTGCGCTTCACCGGCAATTATTCCTATGCCTGCAAGCGGATGGCCGGGCCACGCTGGATCCTCGTCGGCGATGCCTGGGCGTTCCTCGACCCGGTGTTCTCCTCGGGCGTGTTCCTCGCGATGTATTCCGCGCGCCGCGCCCTCGACGTGGTCGATGGCGCCTTGCGCGATCCGCGCAGCGAGGCCGCCCTGCAAAAAAACTACGCACGCCACCTGCGGCACGGTTACCAGCGTTTTGCGTGGTTCATCCGGCGCTTCAATTCGCCGGTGATGAAGGCGCTGTTCGCCGATCCGCGCAACGTGATGCAGGTGGAGCAAGGCGTGATCTCGATGCTGGCCGGCGACGTGTTCGACAACCGACTCGTATTGTCGAAGCTGCGCATCTTCAAGACCATTTACGCGCTCTCCTCGCTGGCCAACCTGCGCCGCTGGGCCGCCGACCGGATCGATCGCCGCCGCCAGAACCGCACGCACGTGGCCGTGGACGCCACGACGGAATGAGCACGGCATGAGCGATCCACGGGAATTGCGCGCCACGACAGCACTGGGCGAGCTCGCCGCGCTGCAGTGGGGCGACGCCGGGGCGACACCGTTGCTGGCGCTGCACGGCTGGCTCGACAACGCCGGGAGTTTCGCGCGCCTCGCGCCGCTGCTGGCCGAACGGCACCGCGTGATCGCGCTGGACCTGCCCGGCCACGGCCATTCCGCGCACCTGCACGCGAGCGCGCGCCGCTACCACGCCGTGGATCAAGTGGACCAGGTGCTCGATTTCGCCGACGCGCTGGGCCTCGAACGCTTCGACCTGCTTGGCCATTCGCTCGGCGCCGGCCTCGCCTCGCTGGCCGCCGCAGCCGCGCCGGAGCGTATCGGCAAGCTGCTGCTGATCGAAGGGCTCGGCACGCTCGCCGACGACGGCACGCGCACCCTGCAACGCTGGCGTGACGCGCACGCACAGCGTGCGACGGCGCGACGCACGCCGCGCGTGTTCGCATCGATCGCCGCCGCCGTCGCCACGCGCGTCGCAGCCGGCGACCTCGATGCCGGCGAGGTGCGCGCCATCGTCGAACGCAACCTGCGCGAAATCGACGGCGGCTACGTCTGGCGCAGCGATCCACGCCTGCGCTTGTTGACACCTGTGCGCATCGACGCAAACCAGATGCGCCGCCTGCTCGCCGGCATCGCGGCCCCGACCCTGCTGGTGCTGGCCGAACCCGCGACGCCTTACCTGCCCGGCGCGACGATGGACGTACTCGCCGCGTGCGTCCCGGACATCCGCGTCGAGCGCATCGCTGGACCGCACCATTTGCACCTCCGCCATCCTGTCGAAGTCGCACACAAGCTGGCGGCATTCCTGGACGCGCAACCGGCGCACGGCCTTGATAAACCACCGCCCTGACGGCACGTAGGAATGCCGTACCGTGGAATCGTTGCATGAGCTGGCTGGACTGGTTGCCCCGACGGCGCCCGCCGCCACCGATCGAGGACGCGCTGTGGCGCGACGCATTGGCCGCCTGCCCGCTGGCGCAACGCTTGTCAGCCAATGACGTGCGGAAACTGCGTCTGCTCGCCGCGCGCTTCCTGCAACGCAAGCGCTTCCACCCGATCGAGATGGAATTGGGCGCGCTGCAACGCCTGCTGATCGCGCTGCAGTCCTGCGTGCCGGTGCTGCACATGGGTTTCCGCGCACTGCGCGGCTGGACCGGTGTGGTCGTCTATCCCGGCGAGTTCAAGGTGCGCCACCGGCACCACGATGCCGCGACCGGCGTGATCACCGAGGGCGACCAGATCTTGAACGGCGAAGCCTGGCAAATCGGCCCGCTGGTGCTGTCGTGGGCCGCGGTGCAGCAGGACCTGCAGAACCCGTGGGACGGCTACAACGTGGTCGCGCACGAAATCGCGCACAAGCTCGACATGCTGGACGGCCCACCCGACGGCGTGCCGCCGCTGCCGCGCGGCATGTCCTGGCGGCGCTGGATCGACACCTTCCAGAGCGCCTACGACCGGCTGTCACGCGACGTGGCCGCGGGCTACGCCACGCCGATCGACGCCTATGCCGCGACCAATCCCGGCGAATACTTCGCAGTGGTCAGCGAGCTGCACTTCTCGGACCCGGCGCGGCTGGATCGCGCGGAACCTCAGGTCGCGGGCCTGCTGCGCGCATATTACGGGCCTTCGCCCGTGTGATTCATGCGCGCAGCCAGCGCGCGGCATCCAGTGCGAAATAGGTGAGAATCGCATCGGCGCCCGCACGCTTGATGGAAAGCAGGACTTCCATCGCGCAAGCCCGTTCATCGATCCAGCCATTGGCGCCGGCGGCTTTCAGCATCGCGTATTCGCCCGAGACCTGATACACGAAGGTCGGCACGCCGAAACGGTCCTTCACGCGGCGCACGATGTCCAGGTACGGCAGGCCGGGTTTCACCATCACCGCGTCGGCGCCCTCTTCCAGATCCAACTGCACCTCGCGCAACGCCTCGTCGGAATTGCCGACGTCCATCTGGTAGGTGTGCTTGGAGCCCTTGCCCAGCGAGGCCGCCGAACCCACCGCGTCACGGAACGGGCCGTAGAAGCTCGATGCGTATTTCGCCGAGTAGGCAAGGATGCGCGTGTGGATCAGACCTGCCCTTTCCAGCGCTCCGCGGATCGCGCCGATGCGGCCATCCATCATGTCCGACGGCGCGACGAAATCCGCACCGGCGTGCGCTTGCGACAGCGCCTGCTTCACCAGCGCTTCGACGGTCGCGTCGTTGAGAATGTAGCCGGTGTCGTCGATCAAGCCATCCTGGCCGTGGGTGGTGAACGGATCGAGCGCGTCATCGCAGATCACGCCGAGTTCCGGGAAACGCGACTTCAGTGCACGCACCGCGCGCTGCACCAGGCCGTCGTCGTTGAACGCCTCGCGCCCATCCGCGGTCTTCTTGTCGTCATCCAGATGGGGGAACAGCGCCAAGGCAGGCACGCCCAGTCGTTGCGCCTCTTCGGCCACTTCCAGCAAGGCATCGATGGAAAGCCGCGCCACGCCCGGCATCGAGGGCACGGGGTCCCGCTTGACGCCCGTGCCCTCCTGCACGAACACCGGCAGGATCAGGTCGGACGGACTCAATACGGTTTCGCGCATCAGGGCACGCGAGAAGGCATCGCGACGCATGCGACGCATGCGGATGGCGGGGTAGCTCATGGGGACGGTCCGGCCGAAATCAGGCGTCCATTGTAGCGGGGCGTGACGCGCATCCCGCCTTCACGCCACGCGCTGGCACGCATCCTGCTTCCCTCAAGTGTGACCGCAGCCGGCCGATGGGATGGAAACGACCTTCACGGTCATGTTCGAGTCAGGCGCTTGCGGTTAAATTGCAGTTAATGCACAATCGACTCCACGTGATGCAGACGCTTCCGAAGGTCAAAACTTCGAATCAAACCCAACAAGCTGATATCACATGATTTCTTCACTGGCCATCTTCCTGATCCTCGCCCTGCTCGCCATCGTGGCCATTGCGAGCATCAAGCGCATCCCGGAAGGCCAGGTCTATACGCTGCGCCGCATGGGCAAGCCCGCTGGAACCCTGACTGCGGGCACGCACTTCGTGTTGCCGCTGGTCGAACGCATTGCCCACAAGATCAGCATCACCGGCTACACCCTCGCCGTGGACGAGCGTCTCGAACACGCGACGGATTCCGCGCACACCTTGCGCGGCCGCGTGTGGTGGCAGGTGCTGGACCCCGAGCGCGCCGATTCCGTGATCGACCGCGCCGACGACCTGATCCGCCTGCGCCTGCGCGACGCGCTGGAGACCGCCAGCGACGACAACAACGGCACGGACCTGCGTGCACGCAATCAGCGCATCAAGCAAACCTTGAACGGCAGCCTGCGCGAGCGCGGGGTGCTGGTGACGCGGGTCGAACTCGACCTCGCCGCGTAATCACAAGCATCAGCCAGGGAGAACGGTGAGCCCGCACATGCGGGCTCCTGTTTTTTTGGGGGCGACGCGCGCGTCCATGATTGCCGCCCACCGGACGTTCAATGCACAGCCGGCACGCCGGGCGAACGCGTCGCAGCGGTCAGGGTCACAAAGCCCATCATGTGATCCTGCCGATCGACGACCGGCAGCCGACGCACGCCCAGGGTGGTCATGCGCCGCGCGGCCGCGTCGGCATTCTCGTCGTCGTAACAGCGATCGACGGCCTCGTTCATCACGTCGCGTATCCGCGTCTCGGACGAAAGGACGATCGCCCGTACGGCGATATCGCCCATGCTGAGCACGCCGACAAGCTTCCCGCCTTCTTCCACGGCGATGCGTGACGCGTTGTGCTCCTGCATCAGGGCTGCGGCCAGTGCAACGGTCTGCCCCGGAGTGATCCGCAGCACGTCGCGGGTCATGATGTCGATTACCTTTTGCATGACGATCCTCCGCATTTGAGGTACTACACGTGACCGGCGACCCGCACGCGAGTTCCTGCCGCACCCGAAATCCATCGCGAACACGCGTCCATGGGCGAGCGATGGTTGCCGTCGGCGCAGCGCCGCAGGCAAGATGGGTTTCCTACATGAACGCCTCGCCTGCCCGTGCGGCCAAGCTCGCCACCGGCCTGGCTGCCCTGCAGCTCGACCTGCCGCAGGCTGCGCAGTCGCAATT
>JAFEDX010000004.1 GCA_018241365.1 Pseudomonadota bacterium | reverse complement strand
TCGGCGACCATGCAGTACATCGCGCCGTACGCCGGTTGCGCGATGGGCGAATACTTCCGCGACCACGGCGAAGACGCGCTGATCATCTACGACGACTTGACCAAGCAGGCCTGGGCGTATCGCCAGATCTCGCTGCTGCTGCGCCGTCCGCCGGGCCGCGAGGCGTATCCGGGCGACGTGTTCTACCTGCACTCGCGCCTGCTGGAACGCGCCGCGCGCGTCAACGCCGAGTATGTCGAGAAGGAAACCCATGGCGCGGTGAAGGGCAAGACCGGCTCGTTGACCGCACTGCCGATCATCGAAACCCAGGCCGGCGACGTGTCCGCGTTCGTGCCGACCAACGTGATTTCGATCACCGACGGCCAGATCTTCCTCGAAACCGACCTGTTCAATGCCGGCATCCGTCCGGCCGTGAACGCTGGCATTTCGGTGTCGCGCGTGGGCGGCGCGGCGCAGACCAAGATCATCAAGAAGCTGTCGGGCGGCGTGAAGCTGGCGCTGGCGCAGTACCGCGAGCTCGCGGCCTTCGCGCAGTTCGCGTCCGACCTCGATGCCGCGACGCGCGCCCAGCTTGAACGCGGCCAGCGCGTCACCGAACTGATGAAGCAAAAGCAGTACGCGCCGCTCTCCATCGCGCAGCTCGCGGTGTCGCTGTACGCGGCCGAGAAGGGCTATCTGGACGATCTGCCGATCCCGCAGATCCTGCCGTTCGAGCACGCGCTGCACCAGTTCATGCAGTCCAACCACGGCGGGCTGATGCAGGACATCGTTGCGACCGGCGACTGGAACGCCGACATCGAAGGCACCTTCAAGGCGGCGCTGGACGAGTTCAAGAAGACCGGAAGCTGGTGATCAAATCCATGTAGGAGCCTGCGTGCAGGCGATCGGTCGCGCCCGCGGGCGCTCCTACAACAGCAGGTAAAGGCATGGCAGGCGCACGAGAAATCCGAACCAAGATCAAGAGCGTCGCGAACACCCGCAAGGTGACCAGCGCGCTGCAGATGGTGTCTGCGTCCAAGATCCGGCGTGCGCAGGAACTGATGCGCACCTCGCGACCGTACGCTCGGCACATGCGCCGCGTGGTCGCGCACATCGCGCAGGCAACGCCCGACTACCAGCACCCGGCGCTCAAGGAACGCGAGATCAAGCGCGTCTGCTACATGGTCGTCTCCACCGACCGCGGCCTGTGCGGCGGCCTCAACTCCAACCTGTTCCGCAAGGTGCTGGGCGACATCCACGCCTGGGAGCAGAAGGGCGTCGGCGTCGAGATCATCGCGATCGGCCAGAAGGCCGCGCAGTTCTTCCGCCGCATCAAGGTGGATCTGGTCGGCACCGTCACCCACCTCGGCGACCATCCGCGCATGGAAAAACTCGTCGGCGTGATGAAGATCGCCGACGACGGCTTCATGCAGGGCAAGATCGACCGCGTGTATCTGTGCTGCAACCAGTTCGTCAACACCATGACCCAGCGCGCCACCGTGGAAGCGCTGATTCCGCTGCCGGCGGTGGCCGCGGAGCTGGAACGGGAATCGACGGAAGACGAGCTGCACCCGTCGCCGGACGTCGCCAAGGTCGATCGCGCGACCAGTTGGGATTACCTGTACGAGCCGGAAGCGGAGCCCGTGATCCGGCACGTGCTGAACCGTTACTTCGAAGCGATGGTGTACCACGCGACGCTGGAGAACCTGGCGAGCGAACATGCCGCGCGGATGGTGGCCATGAAGGCGGCGTCGGACAACGCCACCAAGGCCATCGGCACCTTGACGCTGGTTTACAACAAGGCGCGCCAGGCGGCCATCACCCAGGAAATTTCCGAGATCGTCGGCGGCGCTGCGGCTGTTGGCGGTTGAGTTTTTGGCTTTCCTTCTCCCTCCGGGAGACAAATCGGCAGGATTGCCGATTTGCACGGCGCAAGCCGCCCGAAGGGCGAGGCACAGGGATGTGCCGAGTGAATGTGGCGCATAGCGCCGGATGAGGGTCCGGGCTTGCGGCAAACCGATCACGAAACCGAACCCTCACCCCTGCCCCTCTCCCGAGGGGAGAGGGGTTCAATCCGAAAGAGTTGAGGACAACACAATGAGCCAGGGCAAGATCGTTCAAATCATCGGCGCGGTGGTCGACGTCGAATTTCCGCGCGACGCGGTGCCGAAGGTCTATGACGCGCTGAAGGTGCAGGGCACGGCGGTGACGCTGGAGGTCCAGCAGCAGCTGGGCGACGGCGTGGTGCGCACGATCGCGCTGGGTTCCACCGACGGCCTGAAGCGCAACCTCGTCGTGGACAACACCGGCAAGTACATCAGCGTGCCGGTTGGCAAGGCCACGCTTGGCCGCATCATGAACGTGCTGGGCGAACCGATCGACGAGCGCGGTCCGGTGAATTCGGAACAGCAGTGGGAAATCCACCGCGCAGCGCCGTCCTACGAGGACCAGGCCGCCGCGAACGAGCTGCTGGAAACCGGCATCAAGGTCATCGACCTGATGTGCCCGTTCGCCAAGGGCGGCAAGGTCGGCCTGTTCGGCGGCGCGGGCGTCGGCAAGACGGTCACCATGCTGGAACTGATCAACAACATCGCGACCCAGCACTCGGGCCTGTCGGTGTTCGCCGGCGTCGGCGAGCGCACCCGCGAAGGCAACGACTTCTATCACGAGATGATCGAGGCCGGCGTCGTCAAGCTGGACGATCCGACGCAATCCAAGGTGGCGATGGTGTACGGCCAGATGAACGAGCCGCCGGGCAATCGCCTGCGCGTTGCGCTGACCGGCCTCACCATGGCCGAATACTTCCGCGACGAGAAGGACGCGTCCGGCAAGGGCCGCGACGTGCTGCTGTTCATCGACAACATCTACCGCTACACGCTGGCGGGCACCGAGGTGTCGGCGCTGCTCGGCCGCATGCCGTCGGCGGTGGGCTACCAGCCGACGCTGGCCGATGAAATGGGCCGCCTGCAGGAACGCATCACCTCCACCAAGACCGGTTCGATCACGTCCATCCAGGCCGTGTATGTGCCGGCCGACGATTACACCGATCCGTCGCCCGCGACCACCTTCGCGCACCTGGATTCCACCGTGGCGCTGTCGCGCGACATCGCATCGCTCGGCATCTATCCCGCGGTCGATCCGCTGGCCTCGACTTCGCGCCAGCTCGATCCGCTGGTGATCGGGCAGGAACATTACGACGTCGCGCGCAAGGTGCAGGGCACGCTGCAGCGCTACAAGGAACTCAAGGACATCATCGCGATCCTCGGCATGGACGAATTGTCGGAAGCCGACAAGCAGGCCGTGTACCGCGCACGCAAGTGCGAGCGCTTCTTCTCGCAGCCGTTCCACGTGGCCGAAGTGTTCACCGGCTCGCCCGGCAAATACGTGCCGCTCAAGGAAACCATCCGCGCGTTCAAGATGATCGTCGAAGGCGAAGTCGACCACCTGCCGGAGCAGGCGTTCTACATGGTCGGTGGCATCGAGGACGCGATCAAGAAGGGCGAGGCGATGAACGCCAAGGACGCCGAGAAGAAGGCGGCGTGAGCAGGACCGAGACCGGGGACCAGGGTCCACCCGCAGGAGCGCGCGTGCTCGCGACGGTCGCCTGCACGCAGGCTCCTACAAATCCCGAATCCCGTTGAGCGAGCGAGACAACCATGACCACCATCCGTTGCGACATCGTCAGCGCCGAAGCCGAGATCTTCCACGGCGACGTGGCCATGGTCATCGCCACCGGCGAAGCCGGCGAGCTGGGCATTGCGCCGCGCCACGAGCCGCTGCTGACGCGCCTCAAGCCCGGCCAGGTCGAGGTGATCGGCGAAGACGGCAAGCGTCAGGGTTACTACGTCTCCGGCGGCATCCTCGAAGTGCAACCGAACGTGGTGACGGTGCTGGCCGACGCCGCGCTGCGCGCCGACGAGATCGACGAAGCGGCGGTCAAGCGCGCCAAGGAAGAGGCCGAACGCATCCTCGCCAACCGCGGCGAAGCCAAGACCGTCGAGCAGGCGCAGGAACAGCTCACCCAGGCCTTGGCGCAGTTGTCGGCGCTGGAACGCCTGCGCAAGAACCTGCAGCACTGACCTACACTGCTGCATGGATCATGCAGACGAAAAACGCCGGCCATGTACCGGCGTTTTTGTGCGTGCATGAACGGAGCCAGCGGCCGGGCCCTGCGAAGTGACACTTGCCGCCGGGCGCGCTTTGCGTCATGGTGGCGCGACCGCAAGGGGGAACCGAAATGGCCGATCCGCTGCACGTGATCGTCCTCGCCGCTGGCGAGGGCAAGCGCATGAAGTCGATGCTGCCGAAGGTGCTGATGCCGCTGGCCGGCGAGCCCCTGCTGGCGCATGTGCTGGATACGGCGCGCGCGCTGCGTCCCGAAGGCCTGCACGTGGTGTACGGCCATCGCGGCGAGCAGGTGCGCACCGCGTTCGCGCGCGACACCGACATCCACTGGGTGCACCAATCGGAACCCCACGGCACCGGTCACGCGGTGCGGCTGGCGCTGCACGACATTCCCGATCCCGCGCGGGTGCTGGTGCTGTATGGCGACGTGCCGCTGCTGCGCGCGGAAACCCTGACGGAATTGGTGCACACCCATGCCGAGCTGGCGGTGTTGGCGGCGGAACTGCACGATCCGTCCGGCTACGGACGCGTGCTGCGCGACGGCCTGGGCCGGGTGCGCGCGATCGTGGAGGACCGCGACGTGGACCAAACCCAGCGCGGCGTCCGCATCGTCAACACCGGCGTCGTGTTCGCCGAATCGCGGTTGCTGCGCGGCTGGGTGGAACGCATCTCGCCGGACAACCGCCAGGGCGAGCTGTACCTGACCGATGTGTTCGCGCTGGCTGCCGAGGACGGCACGCCTGCCGACGTGGTGATGACGGCCGACCCGATCGAGGCATTCACCGCCAACGACCCGGCGCAACTGGCCGAACTTGCCGCCTACCTGCGCCGGCGCGACGCACGCCGGCTGATGCTGGAGGGCGTGCGCATCGCCGATCCCGCGCGCTTCGACCTGCGCGGGCACTTCAGCCACGGCCGCGACGTCGAGATCGACGTGGACGTGATCCTGGAAGAAGGCGTCACCTTCGGCGATGGCGTGAAGATCGGGCCGTTCTGCCGCCTGCGCAACGTCAACCTCGCGGCGGGCACGGAAGTGCTGGCGCACTGCGACCTCGAAGGCGTGACCACTTATGGCGCATGCAAGATCGGCCCGTTCGCGCGGCTGCGGCCGGGTACCGAACTCGCGGCCGGCGCACACGTCGGCAATTTCGTCGAGACCAAGAAGGCCAAGCTCGGCGAAGGCAGCAAGGCCAACCATCTCACCTATCTCGGCGACGCCCGCGTCGGCGCCGGCGTCAACATCGGTGCCGGCACCATCACCTGCAACTACGACGGCGTCCACAAGCACGTCACCGAAATTGGCGACGGCGCCTTCATCGGTTCCAACACGGCGCTGGTTGCGCCGGTGCGCGTGGGTGACCGCGCCACCGTCGGCGCGGGTTCCACCATCACCAAGAACGTTCCCGCCGACGAGCTGACCGTCGCACGCGGCCGGCAGACGACCATCAAGGGTTGGCACCGCCCGCGCAGGAACGAGCCGGGGGAATAGCCACGCGGGTCACGGCAGCAGCACGAAGTTGGTGATGGCCTGCGCCACTTCGCGCGGTTTCTCCATGATCGACATGTGGCCGCAGCCGTTCAGCTCGGAGACGCCGATGTTGGGCGCGTGGGTCAATCCCTTGCGGATCGCATCCAGCGCGGACACGTCGATGATCTGGTCCTGCATGCACCAGACCGTCAGCGTCGGTGCGGTGATGTCGGGCAACTCCGCCTGCAGCGCGTTGCGCTGGCCGGGCGCGGTGATCTCGCGCATCACCTTGTCGTTGAAGGCACGGTCGCGTTTCGACTTGTCGATGAACACGTCCTGGATGCGCGCGGGGACCGAAGGAGGCTTGGCAAACAGCATGGATTCGAGGTGCCGGAATCCGGCGCGATCGTTGATGTCGAACGGGCTCTTGCCGGACTTGAGCTCGCGCACGAAGGCATTGTCCTTGAAAGGAACCCCGGCCGAATCGATCAGCACCAGTGCGGCAACATCGTTCGGGTATTGCGCGGCATACATGCCGGCGATGGCGCCGCCCATCGAGTGCCCCGCCAGCGCGATCTTGCCGAGCTGCAGCGCCTCGATGAAGCCGCGCAAGCGCCGGACCTGCGCGGTGTAGTCGTAGTTCGCATCGGGATTGCGCGTCGAGGCGCCCCAGCCGGGAAGGTCCGGGATGATGACGTGGAAATTGGTGGTGAGGAACGGCGCCAACGCCAGCCAGTCGGCATAGGTGCCGCCGTAGCCGTGCACCAGCACCAGCGGCGGACCGCCCTGTTTGCCGCCTTCGACGTACACCCAGCGGGTGTCCCCGACCTGCACGCTCTGCTGGTGCAAGCCGTCCCGCCACGTCTGCCACGCGATGCCGCCGCGCAGCAGCCACTGCGGCGCGAGGAAATACACGGCCAGGCCGATCACCGCCAGGGCGATGACCACGCCGCCCAGGATCTTCAGGCGATACGCCACGCGTGCAAGCAAGGCGTCGCGGACGGGATTGCGGGACATGCCGGTCAGTGTTTGCTCGCGTCAGGTTTGCCCTGCTGCGCGCGCACGCGCGCGAACAGGCGTTCCACCGCCCTCTGCGTCAGCGGGTGGTACCCGTCCTTCGCCTTGGCAAAGATCTGTTCGGCGTAGGCGAAACCTTCGGGCGTCGCGACCAACGCCTTGTAGATCGGCATGGTCAGGTACAAGCGCCCGATCCGCGTCGCGTGTTCGGCCGCGGCCGGCCACACGGTCTGGTCGCCCGCGGCGATCGCGTGCACGTACCAGCGCATGCCGATCTCGGCGTTGGGCGTGCCGGTGAGGTGCCAGGCGGCATCGAGCTGTTGCATCTTCGCGAGCGGCGGCGTGTCCGGCAGGCGGTCGAGGAAGTACATCCATTCCTGGGTATTCCAGCCCTTCGCATCGAGCTTGCCGGCGGCGAGCTTGCCGGCGAGGAACGCCGCGCGTTCCCGGTCGATCGCATCGAAGCGTGGGGAATCCGGAATCGGCGCATCCTTCGGGATGCCCGCGCCGTACACCCATTCCTGCACCTCGTCCCAGCTCATCCTGCCGGGATACTTGTCGATGAGATTCGGTTTCAGGTACGCCAGCATCTGCTCGGTGGTGATGCTGTGCCAGGCAAAGTGGTCGAAGTAGCCTTTCAGCCACGCATCGAAATGCTCGCGTCCGAACCGCTGTTCCAGTGTACGCAGGAACCACGAACCCTTGTCGTAGGCGACGTCGGAAAGCTCGTCGTCGGCATCCATGCCGCGGGGCTTGGGCGCAAGCCGCTGCGAATTCTCCGGCATCTTGCCGATGGTCTTCTCGAGGTTGCGGATCGCCAGCAGGGTTTCCTCGGTTTCCTGGCTCTGGCCGTACAGCGCTTCGGTGATGCGCCCCTGCACATACGTGGTGAAGCCTTCGTTCAACCAGCCGTCGCGCCAGGTGGCATTGGTGACGAGGTTGCCCGACCACGAATGCGCGAGCTCGTGCGCGACCAGCGACACCAGCGACTTGTCACCGACCAGCACGGTCGGCGTTGCAAAGGTCATGTTGGGATTTTCCATGCCGCCGAACGGAAATGACGGCGGCAGCACCAGGATGTCGTAGCGGCCCCAGCGGTAAGGGCCGTACAGCTTCTCGGTAGTCTCGATCATCTTCTCGGTATCTTCGAACTCGTGCGCGGCTTTCGCGACCACGGACGGTTCGGCGTACACCGCGCTGCGCGGGCCGGTTTCGTGCACCGCGAGATCGCCCGCCGCGATCGCCATCAGGTACGACGGAATCGGGTGCGTCTGCCTGAAATCGAATGACCCATCCAGCGCGTGCTGCGGGTCGTTAGGCGCGCTCATCACCACGCGCACGTCCTTCGGCGCCGTAACCTGCGCCGTGTACGTGAACCGGATCGCGGGCGAATCCTGCAGCGGGATCCACGAACGCGCATGGGTCGATTCCGACTGCGAGAACAGGAACGGCAATTGCTTGTCGGCGGTCTGTGCGGGCGCCAGCCATTGCAGGCCGGACGCCGCGGGCGACGTGGTGTAGGCAATGCGGATGGCGTGTGGGTGCTTCGGCGCCTCGATGCTGAGCTTCGAGCCCATGGTCGGCACCGCCTCGGCCAATTGGTAGCTGAGCGCTTGGGTCTTGCCGTTCGCATCGACAGCTTCGATGGACGCGATCTTCAGCGCGCTGGTATCCAGCACCAGGTCGTGCGCGTCGGCGTTCTTCCAGTCCAGCGTGAGCGTGGCGACACCGTCGAGCTGCTTGTGTGGAAAATCGATCTTGAGGGCAAGGTCGATGTGCTTGACGACGACGTCCTGCGGCTGCGCGTAGGAGTGCGGATCGGCGGCCTGCGCGGCGACCGGCAATACGAAGGCGCCCAGGGCGAGCGTGGAAAGAAGACGCATGCTGATACTCGCAACAATGAAAACCCGAGTATGCCAGCGCCCCGCGGCGTGCGTGTGTGGCACAAGTCGGCCTTGAACACCGTCGGCAGCGTAGAATCGTGCGCCCTCCATGCGGAAGCACGCCATGCCGACCCTGTACATCGCCAACAAGAACTATTCGTCGTGGTCGCTGCGTCCGTGGGTGCTGCTGCACGAGCTCGGGATTCCGTTCGAGGAAAAGCTGGTGCCGTTCCACGCGGCGGCGTTCAAGACCTTCTCGCCCAGCGGCAAGGTGCCGTGCCTCGTGGACGGCGCGGTCACCGTGTGGGATTCGCTGGCCATCACCGAGTACCTTGCCGAGACGCATCCGGACGTGTGGCCGGCCGACAAGGCCGCACGCGCGTTTGCCCGTTGCGCCGCCGCCGAAATGCATTCGGGCTTCATGGCGCTGCGCACGCAATGCGGCATGAACTGCGGCATCCGGGTGAAGCTGCACCGCGTTGACGATTCACTGAAGCGCGACCTGGCGCGCCTGAGCGCACTCTGGAACGACGGCCTGCAGCGCTTCGGCGGCCCCTTCCTCGCCGGCGCGAAGTTCACCGCGGCCGATGCGTTCTACGCGCCGGTCGCGTTCCGCGTCCAGACCTACGCGCCGCCGCTAGACGATGCCGCGAACGCCTATGCGCAACGCCTGCTGGCGCTGCCGTCGATGCGTGCGTGGTACGCGTCGGCATTGGCCGAAACCTGGCGCGACACCGCGCACGACGCTGAAGCCACCGAGTGGGGCAAGATCACCCAGGATCAACGCGCAACGGCCTGAGTCAGGCGAGTCGATCAGCGAAACCGTCGGTGGCTTCGACCAGTTTGTCCACGATCGCGGGATCGGATGCGGCATGGCCCGCCAGCACCACGTGGAACTCGGCTTCCGGCCAGGCTTGGTGCAGGTCGAACGCGGTTTTCACCGGGCAGATGATGTCGTAGCGGCCATGCACGATGACCGCGGGAATGTCGCGGATACGCTCGACATCGCGCAACAGCTGGCCGGGTTCGAGGAACATGCCGTGGCGGAAGTAGTGCACCTCCAGCCGGGCCAGGCTCACGGCCTTGTGCGGCTCGTCGAAGTCACCGCCGGCATCCGGATCGTGGACCAGGGTGGTACTGCCGCCTTCGTAGGCGCTCCATGCGCGCGCAGCGGCGAGTTGCACGGCTGCATCGTCGCCGTCGAGGCGCCGCCAGTAGGCTTCCAGCATGTTGCCGCGCTCGGCCTCGGGAATGAAATCGCGGAAGCGCGCCCAGCGTTCGGGGAAAATGCAGCGCGCGCCGCCGTCCATTTCATTGAACCAGCGCAGTTCTTCGTCGCGCGCGAGGAAGATGCCGCGCAGCACCAGCCCGGCCGCCCGCTCGGGATGCGCTTCGGCATAGGCCAGCGCCAGCGTCGAACCCCACGATCCGCCGAACACCAGCCAGCGTTCGATGCCTAGATGCGCGCGGATCTTCTCGATGTCGGCGACGAGATCCTGCGTGGTGTTGTCGGCAAGGTCCGCGAACGGCGTGGATTGGCCCGCACCGCGCTGGTCGAACAGCACGATGCGCCAACGCGCCGGATCAAAAAACTGCCGGTGGTACGGAGATAGTCCTGCGCCGGGGCCGCCGTGCAGGAACACCACCGGCAAGCCCTCCGGATTGCCGCATTCCTCGACGTACAAGGTGTGTCGATCGCTGACCGCGAAGCGCTCGCTGCGGTACGGTTCGATTTCGGGATACAGCTCGCGCGCCATCAGGACAGCTCCAGGGTGGTAGTGAGATCGCCGGGTTTGACGCCGCCGTGTCGCTGCATGGCGAGATCGCGTTCGACGATGCCCGGCAGCGGCACGAGTCCGAAGCGGCGGTTGAGGAAACGCTGGATCGAACCGGTGTCGAAGACGGTGTGGTCAACGAAACCTCGCTTCGCCCACGGCGACACGACCACTGCCGGGATGCGCGTGCCCGGTCCCCAGCGGTCGGCCCTGGGCGGCGCCACGTGGTCCCACCAGCCGCCGTTCTCGTCCACGGTGATGATCACCAGCGTGTGTTCCCAGTGCGGGCTTTGCTTGAGCGCTTCGACGATGTGGCGGATGTGCGTGTCGCCGGCGGTGAGGTCGGACGACCCCGCGTGCATGTTGAGGTTGCCCTGCGGCTTGTAGAACGCGACCTGCGGCAGGCGGCCGGCGGCGCAGTCGGCGATGAAGCGGTTGGTGCTGGCGTCGTTGCCCGTGCCGCCGTCGCGCAAATGTTCCGCGCGCGCGGCGGTGCCTGGACCAAACTGGCGAAAATAATTGAACGGCTGGTGGTGGGCCTGGAAGTTGGGGCTGACCGGGAAGGTGTCGCGGATGCCGTGCGCGCCCTTGCCGTCCAGCGCCATCTGCCACGCGCCGCCGTACCACGCCCAATCGATGCCCCTGGCGGACAGCGTGTCGCCGATGGTGAGGTGCGATTGCGGCGGCAGGATGTAGCCCTTGGACAGGTCGGCCAGCAACGGGTTGTCCGGATCGACGTTGAAACTTGGCGCGTAGGGCGGGCCGAAGGTGTTGATCGCGTGGAAATCCGGCGTGAGGTTGGGATAGTTGACGAACTTAGGTTTCCCGTCCATCGCGCTGGCAGGCGAATCGCTCGCCAGTTTCAGGCGCGTGCCGCACGGATCGTCGCCTTCCAGCACGGCGATGCGCTCTTTCGCCGGGCTGTGGTCGGCGTTCGGATAGATCGGTGGTTGTGCGGCAATCAGGTATTGGTGATTGAGGAACGAGCCGCCGAACGCGCCCATGAAGAAGTTGTCGCACAGGGTGTACTCGCGCGCCAGCTTGTACAGGTGGAAATTTTCCGCGTTGGTGGCGTAGTAGCCCATCACCAATGCGCCGTGATCGTCCCAGGCCACGAACGCGTCGTTCCTGCCGCCATTGATCTGCATCTGGTTGCGGTAGAACAAGTGGATTGGACTGGTCGTGACCAGGGCCTGTGGCAGAGGCTGGCCATCGGGCGTGCGCAACATCCATGGCGCATTGGCGAGGCCGGTGATGGCGTCCGCGCCGATCCGCCAGGTCTTGCCGTCCACGGTCTGGTCGTGCGGCAACAAGCCATGCCAGATGGGCGGCAGGGTTTCCAGCACGCTGCCGTCGCGGTCACGCTGCAGGAAGCGTTCGGGTGGCAGGCTCGACAGCGGTTGTGCGAGTCCGGGAAAATCCGCGAACAAATTGTTGAAGCTGCGGTTCTCGGCGAAGATCACGACCACATTGTGGATGCGATCCTGCAACGCTGCATCCAGCGCGGATGCGTTGCGCGTCGCAGGTCGAATGGGCGCGGTTTCCGGCGCACAGCCGGCGAGGGTCAGCGCCGCGCCAGCCACCGCGATGTTGCCGAGCAGTCTCCGGCGCGCGGGATTCTCGGGCGCGTCGTTGGCGTGTTCGGGCGGATTCGGTTCCGGTGGCGGTGGCTGACTGCTCATGGCATGCAGCGTGGCGATGGCGGAAGCGCGAACATACCACCGCGGACGAACGGCAGGCAGGGCCGAAAGGCCCGGTCTGCGTCATGGATTGGCAAGTTCAGATCTTGTAGCCGCGATGGATCGCGACGATGCCTGCGGAAAGATTGCGCACCTGCACGTTGCGGAAGCCCGCCGCTTCCATCATTGACTTCAAGGTCGCCTGGTCAGGGTGCTTGCGGATCGATTCGGCGAGGTAGCGGTAGCTGTCTTCGTCGTGCGCGACCAGCTTGCCGATGCGCGGCAGCACCTGGAACGAGTGGAAGTCGTACAGCGGCTGCAGCCAATGCTGGTTGACCTTGGAAAATTCGAGGATCAGCACGCGACCGCCCGGCTTCAGCACGCGCTGCATTTCACGCAGCGCCTGTTCCTTGTCGGTGACGTTGCGCAAGCCGAACGCGATCGTCACTGCATCGAACGACGCGTCCGGAAACGGCAGCGCCTCGGCGTTCACCTGCGCCCAGCGCAGGCCTTGCAGCAAGCCGCGGTCGAGCAGGCGATCGCGTCCGGCGTGCAGCATTTCGGCATTGATGTCGGCAACCACCACTTCGCCGGCTTCGCCCACGCGTGGCAACAACAGCGCCGCGATGTCGCCGGTGCCGCCGGCAAGGTCGAGCACGCGGTCGCCCTTGCGGATGCCGGAAGTCGCGACGAAGTGCCGCTTCCACAGCCGATGGATGCCGAACGACATCAGGTCGTTCATCACGTCGTACTTGCCGGCGACGGAGGAGAACACCTCGCCGACCAGTTTCTGTTTTTCCGCCACCGGCACTTCGCGGTAACCGAAGTGGGTGGTGGCTGGAGAATCGTGTTCGCTCATGCAGGCATTCTAGCTAGGGCGGGCGGTGCGCATGCGGCAGACGCCAGAACGGCCAAAGGGAAGCGCTCCAGTCCGAACCGCCATCTCAGGAATGGGTGTGCAGCCAGAGCTGGACTTATCCGCCCGGCACATAGCGCATCGCCACGTCGCAGCGTTCGTAGTGCGCGCCATACTCGGCCATGATGTCCTGGTCGTGCCGGAAGCCGAGTTTCTCGTACAGGTGCACCGCTGCGGCGCAACGGGCGTTGGTCAGCAGGTACAGCGGATCGGCGTGCAATGACATGGCGCGTGCGATCATCGCGTGCAGCAGGAACTCTCCGGCCTTCAGGCCGCGAGCGCTTTCGCGCACGCCCATCTTGGTCAGCTCGAATGCGTTCCCGGGTCCGGTCTTCTTGAGCGCGCAGGCGCCCACGATGCCCAGCCCGCGTGCCTCGACGAACAGGATGATGCCGCCCTCGTCGATGATCTGCTCGCGTGGATGGTCCAGCACCTCGCTGTCCACCGCTTCGAGGTGGAACATGCTGTTGATCCACTCGACGTTGATGTCGCGAAAAACTCCCGCGAGCGAGTCGTCGTATTCGCGGATCCTGAGCGCGGCGTGCCCGTCGCGGGTGGCCAGCACGTCCAGCGGCGTTTGTGCCAGCGTGGCTTCGATACGGTCGATCTGTGACATGAATGCGTCAACCTGGCCATCCATCAAGACATTCACCGCATCCTCCAGATCCGGGATGACGTGCAGGCGCGCGCGTGCGAGCGCGTTCGCACCGGCCGCCGTCAGCGAGATGGATCGTTTGCGTTGGTCTGCACCCGGCTGCGACTGGACCAGACCCAACTTCACCAGTTGGCCGATCCCGCGGGTGACGCCGGGCTGGCTCGCTCCCACCGTATCGGCCAGTTCGCCGATGATCATGACCTGCCCGTCCAATGCCGCCAGCAAGGACATGTGGCTGGGCTGCATGGGCAAATCCGCGGACAGCATGAGTTGCGCGGCACCGGCTTGCATCCGTTCACCGAGGCGCTTCAAACGGCTGCCCAGGTAGGCAGGGCCAAGGTCGCGCAGGAGATCGGTGGTCATGAGTTTTCCATGTGCTGATATATAACGCGTAATACGATACACGTCAGCCGCGGCTTCCGCAACACGCGCATTTTCCGGCAGGTCAAGGCAAGCCGAAGATCCTGCGGCATTGCACCAGCAGGCCGCCCAGCAAAAAGCCCCTTCCTTGCGGAAGGGGCTTTGCTTTGTACCACTTGGCGCGAACCGGATTACTGCACCGGGTTGCCATCCGCGTCGATTACGTGGATGTCGCCGAGGTTCAGGGCGCGCACCGGCGCTTCGATCTTGGAAAGATCGCCAACGATCACCCAGGTCAGCTTGTCCGGGCGGATCACTTCCTTCGCCGCCGCGTTGACGGCCGTGTCGGTCTGGGCCTCGATGCGGCCCTTCAGGGTCTGCACGTAGTCGTCGGGGCGGTCGTATTTCACGATGCCCTGGACCGCGTTCAGCACGGCCTGCGCGGTTTCGTACTGGCCGGGCATCTTGCGTACGTCGTTGTCCTTGATCTTGGCGATCTCGGCATCGGTCAGCGGTTTGTCGCCCACGATCGCGCGCGCTTCCTTCAGGATCTCCTCGGCCGAGAGCGCGGTCTTGTCGGTCTGCACCGGCGCGTACATCAGGTACGGGCGCTGGCCGATCGCGTTGGTGCTGAAGCTGGAAGCGCCATAAGCCCAGTGCTTGTCCTCGCGCAGATTCATGTTGAGGCGCGACGAGAAGGTGCCGCCGAAGGCGCTGTTCATGGTGCCGATCTCGAGGTTGTTCGGCGCCTTGGTGGAGGGCGCGACGAGGCCCGCGATGATCACCGACTGCTGCGCGCCCGGGCGATTGACCAGGTACACACTCGACTTGGCCGGGTAATCGACCTTGGCGAGGTTCTTGGCGGGCACCTTGGTGGCCGGGGCCTTCCAGTCACCGAACACTTTTTCCAGTTGCGGAATGATCTTGTCCAGCGTGGTGTCGCCCGCGATCAGGATCTTCATGTTGTCGGGACGAACGTAGTCGCGCATGAACGCCTGCATGTCGGCCGTGGTCAGCGACTTGATCGAAGCCTCGGTGCCCGACCCGGTGAACGGGATCGCGTAGGCATTGCCCTTGCCGTACAGGATCGGCGGCAGCAGGCGCAGGGCCACCGACATGGGTTGCGCCTTTTCCTGCTCGATGCCGGCCAACCATTGCCCGCGGATCCGGGCGACGTCGGCGTCGCGGAACGCCGGGTTGCGGATGATGTCGGCATACAGCGCCAGCGAATCGGCGAGGTTGGCGTCCAGCGCGCTCATCCAGGTTTGGCAGATGTCGAGGTCGCAACCGCTGGCGATCTCGGCGCCCAGGCGCTGCTTGCGTTCGGCGATCTGCACGGAATCAAGATCGCGGGTGCCTTCGTCCAGCATGCCCATCGTGAAGCTGGACGTGCCGAGCTTCCTGCCCTGGTCGGCCGCGTAACCCGCGTTGAACAGCGCTTGGACCTGCACCACCGGGATGGAATGGCGTTCGGCCAGCACCACTTCGATGCCGTTCGCAAGCTTGCCGTGCTGCAGTTTCGGGAAGCTGAGTTCGGGGAACGTCGTCACCTGCGGCACGCCCTTGGCGCGATCGACGTCGCTCTTCGTGACCTTGTAGTCACCCTTGGCCGTCAGCTTGTCGGCGGGGCGGCCCGGAATCGCGGCGCGGCCGGCGATGTCCGCCGCATCCTTGGCCTCGACCTTGCCCGGTACCACGGTGAGCGTGTAGTCACCCTTCGACAGCCACTTGTCGGCCGCGGCCTTCACCTCGGCCGGCGTCGCCGCCATCGTGGTGTCGTAGTCCTTCTTCCACGCGCCCGGATCGTTGCGATAAACCTGACCTTCGGCCAAGGTCACCGCCTTGCCGGAGAAACCGCCAACCTGTTCCAGGCCGCGGATCGTGGACGCCTGATAAGTGGTCTTGGCGCGCGCCAGTTCATCCGCGGTCGGGCCGTCCTTCAGGAATTTCGACCACTCGTCGGCGATCGCCGCTTCGACCTTCGCGGGATCGACGCCCTTCTTCACGTCCACCTGCAGCAACGTCATGCTGGCCAGCTCGAACGGCATCGCGCCGACCGACACGTCATCGGCCAGCTTGTCCTGATAGACGAGGCGCTGGTACAGGCGCGAGGTCTTGCTGCCGCCCAGCACCGTGGTGGCAAGATCCAGCATCTGCTGGTCGTTGCCGCCGGCGTCGAGGCCCGGCGTGTTCCATTCGCGGTAGATGCGCGTCTGCGGCACGTTGTCGGTCATCGTGCCCGAGGTGGAAGTGTCGCGCGCGGTGATCCACGGCTGCGGCCGCGGTACCTGTGGGCCGGCCGGGATGTCGCCGAAATACTGCATGGCCTTTTCACGCGCCTGCGCCGGCGTGATGTCGCCCACCAGCACCAGCGTGGTGTTGGCCGCGCCGTAGTAATCACGGAACCACTGTTTCACCGTCGCCAGCGACGCGGCATTCAAGTCCGCCATCGAGCCGATGGTGCTGTGGTGGTACGGATGGTTGGCCGGGAACGCGTTGGCCTGGATGTCCTGGAACACGCGGCCGTAGGGTTGGTTCTCGCCCTGGCGCTTTTCGTTCTGCACCACGCCGCGCTGCACGTCCAGTTCCTTCTGGCCGATCGCGCCCAGCAGGTGCCCCATGCGGTCCGATTCCATCCACAGCGCCATGTCCAGCGCGGTGGTCGGCACGGTCTCGAAATAATTGGTGCGATCCAGCCACGTGGTGCCGTTCATGCCGGTGGCGCCGGCCAGTTCAAACGGTTTGAAGTAGCTGCCTTTGTTGTTTTCCGAGCCCGAGAACATCAGGTGCTCGAACAGGTGCGCAAAACCGGTCTTGCCTTCGGGTTCGTAGGCGGAACCCACGTGGTACCACACGCTCACCGCCACGATCGGCGCCTTGTGGTCTTCGCTGACCACTACGGTGAGGCCGTTGGGCAGGGTGAAACGGCCGTAGGGAATGTCGATGTTGTTGCCTGCCTCGGCGGCCTGCGCCGCGCCTGCGAATGAAGCAAGCGCAAGCGTTGCCAGACACGCCATGAAGAACGTGCGCATGTAGGAGTCCTCCCCGGACATGAGTTGACAGGCAACCGTAGCCTACGCCGGGGGTGAAAGCAACCCGCCGCAAGGCACCTTTCGAACCGGGCCGGCGCGGGCCCGGGGTACACTGTTCCCAGCCATCACGGAAACGACCATGCAGCGCTGCCTCGTCACCGGCGCCAACCGTGGGCTGGGGTTGGCCTTCGTCACCCAGTTGCTGGAACGTGGCGCGCGGGTGCTGGCTTGTTGCCGTGACCCGGCCGGCGCCAGGGTGCTGGATGCGCTGGCCGCGGCGCACGGCGAGCGCCTCGCTATCCACGCACTGGATGTTGCAGATCCGCAGGCGATCGAGGCATTGCCGAAAGTCGCGGCGCAGCATCTGCAGCGCATCGACCTGCTGGTCAACAACGCCGGGGTGCTGGTGTCGGGCGAACGCTTCGGCAATGTCAGGGCCGAATCGCTGGCGATCAGTTTCGCGGTCAACGCCAGCGCGCCGCTGCTGATCACCCAGGCGCTGACGCCGCTGCTGGCACTGGGCAACAAGCCACGGGTGCTGTGCATCACCAGTCAGATCGGCTCGATCGCGCAATCCGGCGGTTTCCGCACGGTCAGCTACGCGATGAGCAAGGCCGCGCTCAACATGGCGGTGAAGCGCCTGGCTGCCGAATTGGTACCGCGCGGCATCCTGGTGCTGGTGGTCCACCCGGGCTGGGTCAAGACCGAGATGGGCGGGAAAGGCGCAACCTTGTCACCCGTCGAGGCTGCCCGCACGCTGCTCGACCTGGTCGAGCACGCGCAAGCCAGGGATGCGGGCCGGTTCCTGGCGTACGATGGCGCCGAACTCCCCTGGTGATTCGGCCGGTATTGCGTCGACCTGAATCCGCAACCCGCGCGGAAACGTGAAGCCGTTCACGCTTCGAGATCGTGCCTGTGGCCAGTTTGCGAATGTTCGCAATCGCTGCCAATGCGTGGCACCCGCAATGCTTCGTTTCCCAAGCCGGAACGATCCGGCGCGGACATCAACAGGTGGGGACCATGAAAGCCGAGGCGATCCTGATTCGGGGCATGTTCGTGATGGCGGCGACGGCAACCTTGTTCGGCATCATTTCGTTCATCGTCAGCGCGCATTGATTGCGTCGCGGCACCGGAACACCCGCTGCCTCGGGCGCTGGATGCGGGCGTCCGCGGCAGCGGGTGACCAGTCGCGGACGGCGGGTGCACCGTGATAATGCGCGGATGCTGCACGTCATCCTGTTTCAACCGGAGATCCCGCCCAACACGGGCAACGTGATCCGGCTGTGCGCCAACGCGGGCGCGTCACTGCACCTGATCCGTCCGCTCGGCTTCGAGCTTGACCACGCGAAACTGCGCCGCGCCGGGCTGGATTACCACGAGTTCGTGAGCGTGCGCGCGTACGACAGCCTGGACGTGTGCCTGCATGCGCTGCGGCAACCACGCGTGTTTGCCTTCACCAGCCATGCGGCGCGCTGCTTTACCGATGCAAGCTTCGCCGACGGTGATGCGCTGCTGTTTGGACGCGAGACATCCGGTTTGCCGGACGATGTCCTGCGCGCCATCCCCGAACCGCAACGCCTGCGCCTGCCGATGCAGCCGCACAACCGCAGCCTCAATCTCTCCAACGCAGTGGCGGTCGCGGTGTATGAGGCGTGGCGGCAGCTCGGGTTCCCGGGTGGGACATGAATGTCCGATCGCCTGCACGCAGGCTCCTACGGAAGCCGCGGTTGTAGGAGCCTGTGTACAGGCGACAAGCAGCTGATGTAAGAGCCTGCGTGCAGGCGACAGCTAGCGCAACAAGACCCACACACCCAGCAGCGCGAACAATGCTGCGGCGCCAAGCCGGGTGGCGCGCAGCGGCAGCCTGTTGGCGAAGCGCGCGCCCAGCCACACCACCGGCACGTTGGCGATGATCATCCCGGCCGTGCTGCCGGCGATCACCTGCCACAGCGGCTGGTACTGCGCGCCCAGCACCACGGTCGCGACCTGGGTGCGATCGCCGAGTTCGGCCACGAAGTACGCGACCGTTGCCACCACGAACACGCCGCGGCCATGCCGCGGCTGGGCCGCAACGGCTTCCTCGTTTTCGGGCAGCAAGGCCCAAGCGGCGACCGCGAGGAATGACAGCCCGATCAGCCAGCGCTGCACTTCCGGCGTCATCCAGTGCGCGAGCCAGGCGCCCAGCTCGGCCGCAATCGCATGGCTCAGCAGCGAGGCCACGAGGATGCCGGCGCAGATCGGCCACGGCTGCTTGAATTTCGCTGCCAACACCAGCGACAGCAGTTGCGTCTTGTCGCCGATCTCGGCGAGCGCGACGGCACCGAACGATACGAGGAAGGCTTGCAAGGGATGCTCCGCAGGGCCGGGTGACGCGCGACAATCCCACGTGCGTTCCGGCCCGGATACGCGCGTGTGGACTGTCGGTCTCGTCGATCTTGCGGATCGCCTGCGCCACGGCCGGCTGGCCGAGTGTGTTGACGCAGGCCCTTCGGCAGCATGCCGAAGGCGACTACTCCCCGACGGAGTGCGCGCAGCCTAACGGGTCCCTGCGGGCCGCGCAACGTTACAATCCACCGATGCCCGACGCACAACCCAACGCCTGGATCCCCCATCCGCTGCGCCGGCTGGGCGGCATGGCGCTCACCCTCGCGCTGAATCGCCTGCTCGCGCTCGACCCCGAGTCGCGCGAGGCGATCGCCAAGCTGGAGGGCCGGCGCATCGGCGTGCACCTGAAAGGCCCCGAGATCGCGTTTGCGATCGCGGCGCGCAATGGCACCCTGCAGATCGAGCCACCGCCGGGTACCGGCGACGACGCCAGCGCCACCGATTTCGAGGTCAAGGCCACGCCGGGTTCGCTGCTGGCGATGGCGCTGGGTCGCGATGGCGATGCGCGTCCCGCCGGCAAGGTCGAGATCGCGGGCGACGCGGAACTCGCGCACCGCGTGCAGAAACTCGCGCGCGACTACCGGCCCGATTTCGAAGCCGCGTTTGCCAGCGTGTTCGGCGAAGTGGCCGGCACCGCCATCGCGCGTGCCTTGCACGACGCCGCACGCTGGGCCGGAGAAGGGGCGCGGCATTTTCGCGACGACACGATGGACTGGTTGCGCGACGAAGCACGCCTGACCGTGCCGCAGCCCGAGATGAATGCCTTCCTCGATGACGTGGACGCCCTGCGCGAGCGCGCCGATCGGCTCGCCGCGCGCATCGCGCGTTTCGAGGACGGCAAGCCATGACGCCGCTGCGCCTGTTGCCGCGCGTGCTGCACGTCACCGCGGTACTGGTGCGCTACCGGGTTGATGACCTGATCGACGAACAGCACGTGATGCGGCCGTTGCGCTGGGTGCGCGCGCTGCTGCCGCGCCCGCGCAGGCAGATCGCCGCGCTCCCGCGCGGCGCGCGCCTGCGCCTCGCACTGACCGAGCTCGGTCCGATCTGGGTGAAGGCGGGACAGGTGTTGTCCACCCGCCGCGACCTGATTCCCGAAGACGTCGCCGACGAATTGGCGCAGTTGCAGGACCAGGTGCCGCCGTTTCCGGGCGCGCAGGCGCGGGCGATCGTCGAGGAATCGCTCGGCAAACCCGTCACCGAACTGTACGCGGGCTTCGACGAGACGCCATTGGCGTCGGCATCGATCGCGCAGGTACACGCAGCGCGGCTGCCGAACAACCGCGAAGTCGTGGTCAAGGTGCTGCGGCCGAATGTCGCGAAGAACGTGCGCCGCAACCTCGAACTGCTGGATGCGTTGGCGCGGCTGGTCGAACGCTGGCATCCGCAGGCCGACAAGATCCGCCCGCGCGACATGTTCGACGAGGTCGCCAAGACCCTGCACAACGAGTTGAACCTGCAGCACGAGGGCGCCAACGCCAGCCTGCTGCGCCGCAACTTCGAGAAATCCGATGACCTGTACGTGCCGGAAATCTTCTGGTCGCACACCGGCGAGAAGGTGCTGACGATGGAGCGCGTGCACGGCATTCCCGCCGACGACATCGCCGCGCTGGAGCAGGCCGGCATCGACCGGCGCGCGCTGGCCGAAAAGGGCGTGCGGCTGTTCTACGAGCAGGTGTTCCGCGACAATTTTTTCCACGCCGACGCACATCCCGGCAACATCTGGGTCGATCCGACCCGTCCCCGCAACCCGCGCTTCATTGCGCTGGATTTCGGCATCATGGGTTCGCTGCCGGACGAGGACCAGTACTGGCTCGCCGAGAACTTCATCGCGATGTTCGAACGCAACTACCGTCGCATCGCCGAGCTGCACCTCGCCGCCGGCTGGATGCCGCGTCACATCCGCGTCGATGAACTGGAAGCCGCGATCCGCACCGTGTGCGAGCCGTACTTCACGCGCCCGTTGTCGGAAATCTCGCTGGCCGAAGTGGTGGCCAAGCTGTTCAGCACCGCGCGCAAGTTCGAATTGACCCTGCAGCCACAACTGATCCTGCTGCAGAAGACCCTGCTCAACGTCGAAGGGCTGGGCCGCCAGCTCGACCCCGATATCGACATCTGGTCGGTGGCGCAACCGGTGCTGAAGCGCATCCTGGCCGACCGTTACAGCCTCAAGCATGCGCTGCGCGAAGCCAGGAAGCGCGTGCCGGAATGGCTGCGCATCGCACCGCTGATGCCCGAGAAGGTTCATGGCGCGCTGGAAAAACTGGCCGAAGGCAACGGCCCGCTGCAGGTCGGCGAACGCGAACTGGAACACCTGCACGTGCTGGCGCGCGAAATCCAGCGGCGCATCCTCGCCGCGGCCTTCGGCGGCGCGCTGCTGGTCGGCGCGGCGCTGATCCTTGCGCTGGCGCCGCGCCTTGGCGCGTGGCCGCCGATCATCCTAACCCTCGCCGGCGTGCTGAGCTTTGCCGTGGCGTGGCCGTGGAAGCGCGCGAACAGGTGACGGTCGCGACCACGGTCGCTCCTACACAGGGAAATCCGGCATCGCCGTTGTAGGAGCGTGCGTGCACGCGACCGCTGACCGACATCGGCTAAACCGCTTTGGCGCGCCCTTGGTTCGCGACGGCAGCAGCTTTGGCCGCGATTGCGTCGGCGTCGCCCAGGTAGAAATGCTCGACCGGCTTCAGCGCGTCGTCGAAACGGTACACCAGCGGCACGCCGTTCGGGATGTTGAGTCCGGTGATGGCATCGTCGGAAACGCCGTCGAGGTACTTCACCAGCGCACGCATCGAATTGCCGTGCGCCGACACCAGCACGCGCTGGCCGGAACGAATGGCGGGCGCCAGCACCTCGTGCCAGTACGGCAACACCCGCGCCACGGTGTCCTTCAGGCATTCGGTCAACGGGATCTGCGCGGGATCGAGTGAGGCATAGCGCGGATCGTTCCGGCAGAAATCATCCTTCGGATCCAGCGGCGGCGGCGGCACGTCGTAACTGCGCCGCCAGATGTGCACCTGCTCATCGCCGTACTTCGCCGCCACCTCGGCCTTGTTGAGCCCGGTCAATCCACCGTAATGGCGCTCGTTCAAACGCCAGTCGGTAAGCACCGGCAGCCAGGTGCGGTCCAGCGCGTCGAGCACGCCCCAGAGGGTGTGCACCGCGCGCTTCAGCACCGAGGTGTGTGCGATGTCGAACGCGTATCCCTCACGCTTCAGCAGCTCGCCGGCTTCGCGCGCCTCGGCGCGGCCTTGCTCGGTGAGATCGACGTCGGCCCAGCCGGTGAAGCGGTTTTCCTGGTTCCACAGCGACTGGCCGTGGCGGATCATCACGAGGGTGTGCATGGCGGCACCTGTTCGAGTAATCGCCGCATTTTAACGAATGCCCGCTGCGATGCGGCCAAACAACACCCGGCACCGCAGTCGGCAGCATGACAACCATCAGGTATTCGCGGTGACGTGCAACCTATTGTCAACACCATAATAGTCAGGCACGATCGTCGCCTCACACGCGCACCCTGCAGGAGGTTCCCATGCGACCCGCACGTCTTTGCAGTTACGCCTTCGTCCTGCTGGTGGCACCGTTCGCGCTCGCCGCTTGTGTCAGTGGCGTGAATGGCTCGGTCGATGTCCCGTCCGGTTCCAGCGTTTCCAACGCCAGCACGGTCAACGGTTCGGTGAACGTGGCCGCCAAGGCCAAGGCCGACAAGGCGTCCACCGTCAACGGCTCGATCAACATCGCCGAAAGCGCCGAAGTGGGCAGCGCCAGCACCGTCAACGGCCGTGTCACGCTCGGCCAGCATGCGACCGCCGGCAGCATCAGTACCGTCAACGGCAGCATTACGCTGGAAAGCGGAGCCACGGTCAGCGGCGACGTCACCGCGGTCAACGGCAAGCTCGATCTCGCCGCCGGATCGGCCGTGAATGGCGCGCTGACCAACGTCAACAGCCACATCACCCTCGACGGCGCGCACGTCGGCCAGGGCATCACCACCGTCAACGGCGACATCGACATCACCGGCAATGCGGTGGTCGATGGCGGCATCAAGGTGAAGAAGCCGGGCGACAACGGCGTGCTCGGCATCCACTTCAGCAGCGACAACATTCCGCGCATCACCATCGGGCCCGGCGCCACCGTCAACGGCCCGCTCGATTTCGAACGCCCGGTCAAGCTCTACATCAGCGACCAGGCGCATGTCGCGGGGCCGATCACCGGCGCAGAAGCAGTGAAGTTCTCGGGCGCGACGCCGCCGGCGTCCTGACACTTTTGTCGTTCCGGACGCCGCGCAGCGGCGATCCGGATCCCTCTCCCTCCGGGAGAGGGTGGCGCGCAGCGCCGGGTGAGGGTTCGCATCTTGCGTAATCCCCCGCTCGTCATCCCGGCGCAGGCTGGATCCAGTGACTTCCCTGCTGCCGATCTGCGTCATCGCGTAGGTTCCGCTCGCCGCCGAGGCGAGCGGAATCCGACGAATGCGCACGGTGCTTGCGGGTGAAGCAAAATGGATAGACTCGCCGCATCTTGCGGCTCGCCCTGCGGGCCATCGGCTGCGCCGATGTTCGCTACGGCATCCTGCCTCCGCAGTCGGATCGCGCCCGCTGCGCGGGCTTGTCCGGAATGATGACATGGTTGATACCGGCCTTCGCCGGGATGACGAGCGGGTCATTGCGCGAGGTGCGTACCCTCACCCGCCCCTTCGGGGCACCCTCTCCCGAAGGGAGAGGGGAAGAAATTAAAACGGCAGCGTGAGCGTGTTGTCGCACGCCAGCAACTGCGCGCGGAACGCATCCTGGATGCGTTTCAGCGCGGTGGCGTTGTCGGCGTCGAAGCGCAGCACCAGCACCGGGGTGGTGTTGGAGGCACGCACCAGGCCCCAGCCGTCCGGCCAGTCGGCGCGCACGCCGTCGATGGTCGTGATGCGCGCGCCGTCGAATTGCGCGCGTTCGCGGAAGCGTGAAATGAAGGGTTGGTTCTGGCCTTCCTGCAATTGAATGTGCAGTTCCGGGGTCGAGACGCCTTTCGGCAGGGTCGCGAAGATTTGCTCGGGCGTGCGGCCTTCGGGGTCATCGGCGAGGATTTCCAGCAGGCGTGCGGCGGCATACACGCCGTCGTCGAAGCCGTACCAGCGTTCGCGGAAGAAGAAGTGCCCGCTCATCTCGCCGGCGAGTTGCGCGCCGGTTTCCTTCATCTTGGCCTTGATCAGCGAGTGACCGGTCTTCCACATCAGGGGGCTGCCGCCGGCCTTCAGGATCAGCGACTGCAGATGTCCGGTGCATTTGACGTCGTACAGGATGGTTGCGCCGGGGTTGCGGGTCAGCACGTCCTGCGCGAACAGCATCAGCACGCGGTCGGGATAGATGATTTCGCCTTCCTTCGTGACCACGCCGAGGCGGTCGCCGTCGCCATCGAAAGCCAAGCCGATGTCGGCGCCGGTCTTCTGCACCATCAGGATCAGGTCGGCGAGGTTCTTGGGCTCGGACGGATCGGGATGGTGGTTGGGGAAGTTGCCATCCACCTCGCAGTACAGCGGGATCGGTTCGCAGCCTATCGCATGCACCACGCCGGGTGCGGTGTTGCCGGCGATGCCATTGCCGCAATCGACCACGACTTTCAGCGCGCGTCCGGTCTGGATGTCGGCGGCGATGCGCTCGGTATATTCGGCGATGATGTCATGTTGGCGCAGCGAACCATGGCCGTCGGCGAAGCGGTGGTCAACGATGCACTGGTACAGATCCTGGATCGCGTCTTCGGCCAGCGTCTCGCCGGCGATCACGATCTTGAAGCCGTTGTAGTCGGGCGGGTTGTGGCTGCCGGTCACCGACACGCACGAGCCGGTGTTGAGCTGGTAGGCGGCGAAGTAACTGACCGGCGTCGGCACCGCGCCGATGTCGATCACGTCCACGCCGGTTTCGCGCAGGCCTTCGATCAGCGCACTGGAAAGCTCCGGGCCGGACAGACGCCCGTCGCGGCCCACCACGATTTCATGCAGATCCTTGTCGCGGACTGCGCTGCCGATTGCACGGCCGAGCTGGCGCGCGACGCCGTCGGTGAGCGTCTGGCCGATCACGCCGCGGATGTCGTAAGCGCGGAAGATGCTGTGGTCGGGAATGGGATCGGTCTGTCCGGATTTCGCCGCGTTTGCATGTGCCGCAACGGGTGCCTTTGCGGCCGGTGCGGGTTTGGCCGTTGACGCCGCGGCGGCGACCACGTCGGCCAGCACCGGTTCGTTGGCCAGCGGTGCACCGCCGAGGCGCGCACGCACACGCGGGCGCAACCACAGCAGGATGATGCCGATGACGAACGTGGCGATGGCCAACGCCAACGCAGGGGAAAACGACTGCGTGACCGGCAGCCAGAACTGCGGCGGCGACATGGCGATGCGGAACAGACTGTGTGCCACCGCGACGCCGGGATCGTCCAGAGTGGTCACGCCCGTGGTGCCGTGGCTGGCGAGCACGACGTCACCGGATTGCGTGCTCTGGCGCAGGTCGAGGCCGCCCGCGCCGATGCGGGCGCTGGCCAGCATGATGCGCAGGGGTGCGTCGCTGAAATCGACGGTGGCCCAGGCCAACGCCTTGCCATCGGCACCGGTGATCGGACCGGCGAAACTGAAGATGTGCGACACGGGCGCCTGCGCCGGACCGATGTCGTTGTTGCTCACTGCCGACATCAGTTGGGCCGCGCGCGCGTAGCCCAGTTGCTGCAGGTTGCCGTGCAGCACTTCATTGAGCTGGTTGCTGTACAGCGTGACCGCGCGCGCGTCTTGCAATTCCGACTTGATCTGCTGCGCGGCGGCAGCGCGCGTGGCCGCATCGTCGTTGCCGGCAAGCTGTGCGACCAATGCCGGCTGCGCCAGTGCCTTGGCAACTTGCCCGCGTTCGTCGGTGATCAGCAGGCCGATTTTTTGCGCGACGTCCTGCCGTGCCCGGGTCAGCACCGCAGTGTCATCGGCCTGGCGTGACATCAGCCACGCCTGCCAACCCATGAACAGCCCGAACAGTACCAGCAAGGTACCGAGTGCCAGCAGCAGGTCGGCGACGACCGCCGCGAAACCGCGGCGCAGGCTGAAGCGTGCGCCCACGGCGCGCGCGGCGGCCTGCACGTCGGGTGTTTTCCTTTTGGTGGATGTTGCTTCGTTGCCCATGTTACGCAACCCCTGTGGATCCGAATCCACCGCCACCACGTTCGCTGGGTGCGAAGTCTTCCACTTGCCGCCATGCCACGCGTGCCACTGGAGTCACCAGCAGCTGCGCGATGCGGTCCCCGGGCTGGATGGTAAACGCGGCGTTGCCACGGTTCCAGCACGAGATCATCAGCGGTCCCTGGTAATCGGCATCGATCAGGCCGGTGAGGTTGCCGAGCACCAGTCCGTGCTTGTGGCCGAGGCCGGAGCGAGGCAGGATCAGCGCGCACCAGCCGGGATCGGCAATGTGGATTGCGAGTCCGGTCGGAACCAGGGCGCTGCCACCGGGCGCGAGGGTGATGGCCGACTCGGGCGCGGCGCGCAGGTCCATCGCGGCGCTGCCATCGGTGGCATAGGCAGGCAGCGGGATGCTGTCGCCCAGGCGCGGATCAAGGCGTTTCAACTCCACCGCCAAGGTGTGCGCGCTCATGCCCGGGCCTGCGCGCGGTAACGGGCGGCGATGCGCGCGACCAGCGTCTTCGCCAGTTCGGGTTTCGCTGCGCGGGGCAGGCTTTCTCCGCCCCCCGGCCAGATCAGGTCCAGCGCGTTGTCGTCGCTGCCGATGCCCACGTTTTCGCCGACGTGGTTGGCGGCCAGCATGTCGAGCTTCTTGCGTTCCAGTTTCTTGCGTCCGTTCTCCAGCACGTGGTCGGTTTCGGCGGCAAAACCCACCACGAACGGGCGCGGATCGCGTGCCGCGACTTCGGCCAGGATGTCCGGATTCTCGACCAGCTCCAGCACCGGCGCGCCGGATGGCCCCTTCTTGATCTTGCGTGACGAGTATTCGGCCACGCGCCAGTCGGCGACCGCGGCGGTGGCGATGAAGATGTCGGCGCCTTCGACAGCCTGCAGCACCGCGTCGCGCATCTGCAGGGCGCTGCGCACGTCGATGCGGCGCGCAACGCCCGCGGGCGTTGCCAGCGCGACGGGGCCTGCGATGAGGGTGACTTCGGCGCCGGCGGCAACGGCTGCGGCCGCGATCGCGAAACCCATCTTGCCCGAGCTGCGGTTGCCGAGGAAACGCACGGGGTCGATGTCCTCGTAGGTCGGGCCGGCGTCGATCACGACATGCAGACCGGCAAGCGGACCCTCATGCGACATGCGTGCCGCCCGGCGCCAGCAGCGCCTGCACCAGTTGATGCGGTTCCAGCATTCGACCCGGTCCCGATTCGCCTTCCGCCAGCGGGCCGTCGGCAGGGCCGAGGATCGCCACACCGCGCGCGCGCAGGGTCGCGATGTTGGCTTGCGTCGCCGGGTGCAGCCACATCCGGTGGTTCATCGCAGGGGCGACGGCAAGCGGCGCGGTGGAAGCGAGGCACAAGGTGGAAAGTAGATCATCGGCGAAGCCGTGCGCAAGCTTGGCCAGGGTGTCGGCCGAAGCCGGAGCCACCAGGATGGTGTCGGCCCAGCGCGCAAGTTCCAGATGCCCCATGCCCAGCTCGGCTTCCGCGTCCCACAGGCCGCGCCGCACGGATTGCCCTGACAGTGCCTGGAAGGTCAGCGCGGTGACGAAGCGTTCGGCGTTCTCGGTCAACACCACGCGGACTTCGGCACCGGCGTCACGCAAGCGCCGCACCACTTCGCACGCCTTGTAGGCGGCGATGCCGCCCGAGACCCCGAGCAACACATGGCGATGTTCGCTGATGCCCACGTCGGCAATCCCTGACAGGCAAACCGGCGATTAGCTTACCGGAATCCGCCCATCGCGCTGCTGCCATTGGCGTTGCTGCGACGACATCGTTCGAACCGCAAGCGAATGGAGCAACCGCATGAGCATCAGGGAATGGCCAACCGATGAACGCCCGCGCGAAAAACTGCTGGCGCGTGGCACTGCGGCGCTTACGGCAGCGGAACTGCTGGCGATCCTGATCGGCAGCGGCATCCGTGGGCGCAGTGCCGTGGACATGGGCCGCGAGCTGCTGGCGCGTGCCGGCGGTCTGAATGCGTTGTTGCAAAGCGAGCTTGCCGGCGTGCCGGGCCTCGGACCCACCAAACGCGCACGACTGGTGGCCGCGCTGGAGCTGGCGCGGCGCTGCCTTGGCGAGGAACTCGCGGCGCGTCCGGCGCTGGTGAGTCCGCGTGACAGCGCGGCATTCCTGAAGGCGCAGCTCGCGCACAAGCCCTACGAAGTGTTTGCCTGCCTGTTCCTCGACAACCGCCATCGCGTGCTGGCGTTCGAAGAACTGTTCCGCGGCACGCTGGATGGAGCCTCGGTGCATCCACGCGAAGTCGTGCGCGCATCGCTGAAGCACAATGCGGCAGCGGTCATCCTTGCGCACAACCATCCTTCCGGCGTGGCCGAACCCTCGGCTGCCGATCGCAACATCACCCATCAGCTGCGTGACGCCCTGCAGTTGGTGGGCGTGCGGGTGCTGGATCATCTCGTGGTGGGCGCGGGTGAGCCGACCTCGATGGCCGCGCGTGGGCTGATCTGACGCCGCGTCATTCCGGATGTCGAGGTTCCAAGGGCGGCAGGCCTCGACAAGTCGAATAACCGTCGATGCCAGTTATGCACAGTGTGTGATCACAAGCATTTGGACGGTGCTTTTGTCACAATTTCGGCAAGTTGTTCATATACACATGATAATTAATGTATTCTTTGACTGTACCGTGACACAACAGCACATGCAGCACGTATCCACGGCGTTACTCGTTCCGAGTATCCACCAAGTTATCCACAAGCTCGATTTGGCCGGATAAACCGCGCTGCGCTACGATGGCAGGCCGTCCTCTGACCCCCTGCACCCGTGAAAGACGCCCTCCGCGAGCTGTTGCTGCATGCGCTCGACACATTGCGGCAGGACGGTGTGCTGGACGCGTCGGTGCCGCCTTTCGTGATCGAACGCACCCGCTCGCGCGAACACGGCGATTTTGCCTGCAACGCGGCGCTGCTGCTGGCGAAAACGCTGGGCCGCAAGCCGCGCGAGATCGCGACGGCGCTGGTCGCCGCCATGCCGGCCAGCAAGCTGGTCGCACGGACTGAAATCGCCGGTCCCGGCTTCATCAACTTTTTCCTGTCTGATGCCGCCTGGCACGAGGCAATCCGTCGCGCCTTGCATGAGGGGGCGCATTACGGACACAGCCGCAGCGGTGCGGATCGCGCGGTCGGCATCGAGTTCGTATCGGCCAACCCGACCGGGCCGTTGCATGTCGGCCACGCGCGCGCCGCCGCGATTGGCGACACCCTTGCGCGGCTCTATTCCGCGACCGGCTGGAAGGTCTATCGCGAGTTCTACTACAACGACGCCGGCGCGCAGATCCAGAACCTGGCGCTGTCGGTGCAGGCGCGCATTGGCGGCATCGAGCCCGATGATCCACGCTGGCCGGCGGATGGCTACCGCGGCGACTACATCAAGGACGTGGCCAAGGACTACCTCGCCGGCGCCACCGCCGTGGCGGGCGGCGAGCAGGTCACGGCCGGCAGGAACCCGGACGACCTGGATGCGATCCGCCACTTTGCGGTGACTTGGCTGCGCCGCGAGCAGGACGAGGATCTGCGTGCGTTCGGCGTCGCGTTCGACGTGTACTTCCTCGAATCCTCGCTGTACGTGGACGGCAAGGTGCAGCAGGTCGTCGATCGAATCGCATCGCAAGGCCACTCCTACGAAGCCGACGGCGCACTGTGGCTGCGCGCCACCGAATTCGGCGACGACAAGGACCGCGTGATGCGGAAGTCCGACGGCACGTACACGTATTTCCTGCCGGACGTCGCCTACCACCTGTCGAAGTGGGAGCGCGGTTACAAGCACGCGATCACCGAGCTCGGCGCCGACCACCACGGCTCGCTGACGCGCGTGAAGGCGGGCCTGCAGGCGCTGGACATCGGCATTCCGAAAGACTGGCCGCAATACGTGCTGCACCAGATGGTGACGGTGCTGAAGGGCGGCGAGGAAGTGAAGATTTCCAAGCGCGCCGGCAGTTACGTCACCCTGCGCGACCTGATCGACATGGCGGGTCTCGACGCGACGCGCTACTTCCTGATCGCGCGCAAGAGCGATTCGCAGCTGGTGTTCGACATCGACCTTGCGCGTTCGCAGACCAACGACAACCCGGTCTATTACGTCCAGTACGCGCATGCGCGGGTGTGCTCGGTGCACCGCCAGATGCACGAGCGTTCGATCGTGTTCGAGCAGCACGAGGCGCTGAAGCACCTTGACCGGCTGGGCGGCGAGCATGCGCGCACGGTGATGGTGGAAATCTCGCGCTTCCCGGAGATCGTCGAAGCCGCCGCCGCCAGCCATGAGCCGCATCTGCTGGCACAATACCTGCGTGAATTGGCGGGCGCGTTCCACGTCTGGTACAACGCGGAACAGTTCCTGGTCGATGACGAGGGTTTACGCAATGCACGCGTGGCGCTGGCGTACGCGACCCGGCAGACGCTGGCCAATGGACTTGGGATGCTCGGCGTTTCGGCGCCGGAATCGATGTGACGATTCACCCCTCTGAAGGATGATCGGCGCGATCCGCGAAGGATCGCACGAGAACTTGCACACGAATACGAGCAGACGAGGACAGGCAGTGGCAACGCAACGCAACGGCAGGCAGGCAGTACGCAACGGCGGTCCGGGTGTTCCCGGCTGGGCCTTGTTTCTCGCAGGCGTGGTGGTCGGCCTGATCCTGTTCGCGTTTGCAAGCCGGCATCTGCCCAGCCTGCGCCGCAACGACCAGCCGCAGGCCAACCCCAACGCCGTCGCGCAGCAGGGCAGTGCGCCGGGCATCGCCGGCAGCAGCGCCGAGTCCAGCGCCTCGCAGTTCGATTTCTACAAGGTGCTGCCGGAAAAAGAGGTCGTGATCCCGAACGCGGAACTGTCGGCGATGGCCAAGGCCGAGCAACAGAAGGCTGCGGCCACCAACAATGGCGGCACGTCGGCGCCAGCCGGCGCTGTCGCGGACACGCCCGCATCGGGAAGCGGTGGCTACGTGTTGCAGGTCGGCTCCTATCCCGATGCCGGCAAGGCCGAAGCGATGAAGGCGCAACTGGCCTTGCAGGGCTTCACCGCGCACGTGCAATCGATCACGCTGGATGGCAAGACCTGGAACCGCGTCCAGATCGGACCGTTCGCCTCGGCGACGCAGCTGCAGGCGGTGCAGAAGCAGCTGACCGGCGCCGGCATCCACGCGATTCCCCTGAAAGAAAGGTAGGAGCCTGCGTGCAGGCGATCCGAGTCGCGCCCGCCCGCTCCTACAATGCACGCATGACCCAGAAGACTGCCCTTGTCACCGGCGCCTCGGCCGGCTTCGGTGCCGCGATCGCGGCGAAATTTGCGGAACGCGGCTGGCGCGTGATCGCCTTCGCGCGGCGCGCCGATCGCCTCGCGCAACTGGTCGAACGTTTCGGCAAGGAGCGCGTGCACACGGCCGCATTCGACATCCGCGATGAAGCCGCGTTGCGCGCCGCGCTGGGCGCACTGCCTGACAACTTCCGCAACATCGACCTGCTGGTCAACAACGCCGGTCTCGCGCTCGGCACCGCCAAGGCGCAGGCTGCCGATCTCGCGCAGTGGCGGCAGATGATCGACACCAACATCACCGCGCTGGTCGCGCTGACCCGCGCGCTGCTGCCGCAATTGATCGAACGCAAGGGTGCGATCGTCAACATCAGTTCGATCTCGGGCACGCATCCCTACACCGGCGGCAACGTGTACGGCGGCACCAAAGCCTTCGTCACCCAGTTCTCGGCCAACCTGCGCGTGGACCTGCACGGCACCGGCGTGCGCGTGACCAACGTCGAGCCCGGCATGGCGGAAACCGAATTCACGCTGGTGCGTACCAGCGGTGACCAAGCCGCGTCCGACAAGCTCTACGCCGGCGCGCATCCGATCACGCCGCAGGACATCGCCGAGACCGTGTGGTGGGTCGCCAACCTGCCGCCGCACCTCGACATCACCCGCATCGAGGTGATGCCGGTCAGCCAGTCGGCCGCCGGGCTGCAAGTCGCGCGCGACGCCTGAGGATCGCAGGTAACGCGGCATCGTCGTCGGGGCGATTGCCTTGTTCTGCACAGGCCGTTGCTCCGTTCCGGAAAGCCTATACACTCGCCTTGTCGGGGGCCGGCCGTTTGCCGGCGGAACGGGGCGTGCGATGGCAGAGCCGTCCGGGTTTTTTGCGGAACTGAAACGCCGCCACGTGTGGCGGGTGGCGATTGCGTACGCGGTCACCGGCTGGCTGCTGGTGCAGGTTGCCACGCAGGTTTTCCCGTTCTTCGAGATTCCGAACTGGGCGGTGCGCCTGGTGATCGCGCTGATCGTGGCCGGATTTCCGATTGCGGTGATCGTGGCCTGGGTCTACGAGTTGACGCCGGAAGGCTTGCGCCGGACGGCACCCGCCGATTCGCCCGCTGCGCGTCCTCCGCATGTCAATCGCCGGATCGCGCGCAAGCTCAACACCATCATCATCGCGCTGCTGGCGACCGTGGTCGTGGTGTTGAGCGTGCGCCTGCTGATCGTGCAGCGGCACGTGACCGCCGTGGCACAGGTGGCTCCGACATCTGCTCCGGCCACCACTGTCGCCGCGGCACGGCAAGCTGCTCCGGCACGCTCGATTGCCGTGCTGCCCTTCCAGAACCTCAGCGATGAAAAGGGCAGCGAATATTTCGTGGCGGGCATGCAGGACCTGATCCTGACCAAGCTGGCCGAGATCGGCGACCTCAAGGTCATCTCACGCGCGTCGACCCAGCAGTACGCGACCCGGCCGGCCAATCTGAAGATCGTCGGTGAACAGTTGGGTGTCGCCACGATCCTCGAGGGGAGTGTCCAGCGGCGTGGCAACCAGGTGCTGATCAACGTGCAGTTGATCGACTCGCACAGCGATGCGCACCTGTGGGCGCAGGCCTACCACCGTACCTTGGATGACGTGTTCGGCGTCGAGGGCGAAGTCGCGGACAAGGTGGCTGAATCCCTGAAGGCCACCATTTCACCCCACGAATCCGCGAGCCTTGCCGCGGCGCCCACCCGCAACCGTGCCGCATACGACACCTATCTGCGCGCCGAATATCTGGCGGTGAAGGGGTTTGCCAACTACGACACCGCGAGCATGAAGGCGGCGATTCCCCTGTATCGGCAGGCGATTGATCAGGATCCTGCCTTTGCACTGGCCTATGCGCGCCTTTCCTACGCCGAAAGCCAGTTGGGCTGGTTCGGACGCGGCGACAACGACGAGAAGGTGCTGCACGCCAACGCGCGCAGCCATGCCGAACGTGCCCTGGAGTTGGCGCCGGAGCTTCCGGCAGCGTACCTGGCCATGGGTTACACCGACTATTGGGGCCGGGGGGATTACGCTGCTGCATTGAAGGCATTCGCGAAGGCGCTGGTGTTGCGTCCGAACGACGCGGGCGCGCTGGCTGCACAGGGATTCGTGCAACGCCGGCAAGGCGACTTTGAAGCTGCGATCGCCTCATTGGAGCAGGCGTTCGCACTCGATCCGCGCAATGCTTCATTGGCGTTCGAGACGGGTTCGGCCTGGATGATGATCAGCCGCTACAGCGACGCGGATCGCTGGTTGCGGCGGGCGCTCGAGATCGATCCGCACAACCGCAACGCGCAGGTCTATCTGTCCAACAGCGTCTTGCTCGCAACCGGCGACATCGAACGCGCGCTGGTTGCGGCGCAGGGTGACGATCCGGCACTCAAGCTGCAGCGCGTCGGGTTGCTGATGTACCAGCGCAAGTACGCAGACGCGCTTGCCTTGCTCGACAGCGTCTCCGACGATCCCGACAATTTTTCCGGCGCGACGCTGGGTTCCATCTCACCCAAGGCCTTGCAGCAGGCGGAACTGCATCGCCTGATGGGTGACGCACGCCTTGCACGCAAGTTGTATGCCCAGGCGCTTCCGGCCATACGTGAGCAGCTTGCGCAGCACCAGGGCATCAACCAGGCGTTTTCCTGGCAAAACCTCGCCACTGCGGAGCTGCGGCTTGGCCACACGCAGCAGGCGCTGGACGCCACAGCCAGGGTGCAGGCGATCGTCGACGCCAGCCACGACTTCGCGTACGGACCTGGACTGCTGCAACAAAACGCCATGCTTTACGCCGACGCAAACCGTCCGGATCTCGCGGTACCGCAACTCGCGAAGGCGCTCGAGGTCCGCGGCATCGGCATGTTCTATTCGCCCGTCATGTTGTGGCTGGATCCGGCGTGGGATCCGATCAGGAAGGATCCGCGCTTCCAGGCACTGCTCGGAAAGTACGCACAGCACAAACCTGCCGTGTCCTACGCTGTGGTACCTACGGTGTCCACGCCAGTCGCCGTGCCTTGACGCGTGTCTCGTCAGGTGAGCGCGCGCGGAAATTCCCATTCGTCATTCCGGGGGCGTTCGTGCTTGTTGCGAACGGAACCCGGAATCGGTTGCATGATGCCGCGCGCGGAGCTTCCAGCATGTGGCGTGAAGTCTGAAACCGATTCCGGATCGCCGCGGTGCGGCGTCCGGAATGACCAGGGAAGGAGGAATACTGCATGGAACGAAATGCGTGCTGCCCCTGCTCACGGTTCCTGCAGGTAGGTGTAGCCGGTCAGGTCTGCTTCCAGCGCGGCTTCGATGGTCTGCGCAGCGCCGCCATCCAGCCCTGCCGCAGCGATTTTCGCGCGGTACACCGCGCGCAGGTCATCCGGCTTGTAGCCGACGTAGTCGAGCAGCATGTCGGTGGAATCACCGCGGCGCGCGCCGTCGAATTTGAATCCGTCGCCGTCGATGCGCACGTTGACCGCGTCGGTGTCACCAAAAAGATTATGGATGTCGCCCAGCGTTTCCTGATACGCGCCCACGAGGAAAATGCCAAGCCGATACGGTTCGCTCTTGCGCAATTCGTGCAACGGCAGGCTGACGTCGAGATCGCCCGATTCGACGTACACATCGACGCGACCGTCGGAATCGCAGGTGAGGTCGGCCAGCGTGCCGCGCCGCGTGGGCTGCTCGTCAAGCCGCGTCAACGGCATGATCGGGAAGATCTGGTCGATCGCCCACACGTCGGGGATCGATTCGAACACCGAGAAGTTGCAGAAATACTTGTCCACCAGTTTCACGTCGAGCGCATCGATGATTTCGCGGTGCGAGCGCTCGTCCGGTTTCAGGTGCCGCCGCAGGCCCAGCGCGATTGCGTGGAACAGCGCGTCGAGCTTGGCGCGCTGCACGAGGTTCAGCGCGCCTTGTGCGTAGAGGAGCAGACCTTCGTTCAAGTACTGCTGCGCGTCTTGCCAGCTTTCGCGTACGGGGCGTTGTTCGAGTGCGGCCAACGTATCGCGCAGGGACCGCAGTACCGGCGCTTCGTCTGCGGCCACGGGCGGCACCGCGCCGTCGGGCGCGGCTTCGACTTCGCTGACGTTGACCACCAGTACCGCGTGGTGCGCGGTCATCGCACGCCCGGATTCGGTGAGCACGCGTGGCGGATCGAGCTTCCATTCCGCACACGCTGCGGCGAGCGGCGCGACCACGGCGTTGGCGTATTGGTCGAGGTCGTAGTTGATGGAGCACTCGCCGCGCGAGCGCGTGCCTTCGTAATCGACGCCGAGCCCGCCGCCGACATCGACGTGATCCAGTGGCAAACCCAGTGCGCGCAGTTCGGCAAAGTGCCGCACCGCTTCGCGCATCCCCGCCGCGATGTCGCGCAGGTTGGAAATCTGCGAGCCCATGTGGAAGTGCAAGAGGCGCATCGTGTGGGTGAGGTTGGTATCGCGCAAACGCTCGGCCAGCGCCAGCAGCTGCGCTGGCGTGAGTCCGAACTTGCTCTTGTCGCCGCCGGTGTTCTGCCACTTGCCGGCGCCGAGCGAGGCGAGGCGCACGCGCACGCCGAGCTTCGGCTCGACGCCGAGCGCCTTCGATTCCGCGATCACGTGTTCGAGTTCGGACGGCTTCTCGATCACGATCACCACGTCGATGCCGAGCTTGCGGCCGATCAGCGCAATGCGGATGTATTCGGCGTCCTTGTAGCCGTTGCACACCACCAGCGAGCCCGCTCGCGCCAGTCCCAGCACCGCCATCAATTCCGGCTTGGAGCCGGCTTCGAGGCCAAAGCCCGTGCCTTCCGCGCGGGGTGATAGCGGGCCCTGCGCCAGGGTTCCCGCAACCGCGCGTTGCTGGTTGACCTTGATCGGGTACAGCGCGGTGTAGCCGCCCGGATAGGCGTGCGCGCGCATCGCGTCGGCAAACGCGGCGCGCAGGCGCGCGCGGCGGTCCAGCAGGATGTCGGGGAAACGCAGTAGCAGCGGCAGGCGCAGGCCTAGCTTGTTCGCTTGCGCGACCGCGTCGTCCAGCGCAATCGCGGGACCGTCAGCACCGCGTGGGCGCATCACCGCACGGCCATCCGCGCCGACATCGACATAACCGTCGCTCCAGTGCGCAACCGAATACAGCGCACGGGCGGCATCAACGTTCCAGGCGTTCGTCATCGTGCATCTCCGGATAACGAGGGGTCAGAACGTCGCAGCGGCGGGCCTTGACGCGGGGAATGGGTCGATCGGAAGCCACCGGCGCCGCGGGATCGACCGCGTCATTGTAACGCGTGCACGCCGCCCGGCCGTTACAATCCCCGGCCTTCCACCAGGATTCCCGGCATGTCGTCCAACGCGTCGTCCAACTTCTGGTTCACCGAACAGCACGCAGCTTCCGGTTCGTCGATCGGCTATCGCGTGAGCGAAAAGCTTGCCGACGAGCAGACGCCGTTCCAGCACATCGAGGTTTACCGCACCACCGACTGGGGCAACCTGATGGTGATCGACGGCTGCACCATGCTGACCACGCGCGACAACTTCCTGTACCACGAGATGATGACCCACCCGGCGCTGTACACGCACACCGCGCCGCGCAACGTCGTGATCATCGGCGGTGGCGATTGCGGCACGCTGCGCGAAGTGCTGCGCCATCCGGAAGTGCAAGCGGTGACGCAGATCGACATCGATGAGCGGGTGACGCGCCTCGCCGAAAAATATTTTCCGGAATTGTGCGAGTCCAACGCCGATCCGCGCGCGAAGTTGCTGTTCGACGATGGCATCAAGTTCATGGCCGACGCGGCACCGGGTTCGCTGGATCTCGTCATCGTCGATTCCACCGACCCGGTCGGACCGGCCGAAGGCCTGTTCAACGCGAAGTTCTACGCGAACTGCTTCCGCGCGTTGCGCGAAGGCGGCATCCTGGTGCAGCAGTCGGAGTCGCCGCTGGTGCTGCTGGACCTCATCCAATCGATGCACCAGGCGATGCGCGAAGTCGGTTTCTCCACGACCCGTACCCTGCCCTTCCCGCAACCGTGCTATCCGACCGGCTGGTGGAGCTGCACCATGGCGCGCAAGGGCGGCGCACTCGACACGTTCCGTGAACGCGATGTCGTGGCCAAGCCGTTCCCGACGCGCTACTACAATGCCGCCGTCCATCACGCCGCGCTGGCACAACCGGAGTTCATGCGCGAGGCCTTGACGTGAACCGCCGGCAAGCCGTTGTTCATCCGCACACGCTTAGGTTCAGCGCTTTGCGATCCTCGGGAACCACCATGCATCGGACCCTCTCGTTCTTCATCATGGCGTCGCTGCTGTCCGCCTCCGGCGCAGCCATGGCGATGCCTCCGGGGCAGCAGGCATCGGCGCCTGCCGCGGCGGCGACCTCTCCAGCGGCGACCAAACTCTCGCCCGCCGACCAGCAGCGGGTCGAGGCGATCCAGCAATACCAGCACGACCTCGTCAACGTGGTCGCGCTGCGCGCAGACCCGGCGTACCTGCTGGGCGCGGCGATCCTGGCCAAGCCGTTCCAGAACCAGACCGAGGGATTGGACTTCGCGGCCTTGAGCGAACGCGCCGCTGCTGCGCCCGGCGATGGCACTGCGGCCGAATGGGCGCGCCTCGGCGTGTGCAAGGACAAATCCGACTGCCCGAACGCCAAGGCCTTCGCCTACCTGAAAAAACACGCAGCCGACAACGCCGCGGTGTGGCTGGTCGATCTCGACCTTGCCGCGGCGGACAAGGATGCCAAGGCCGAACATGCAGCGCTGGTGAAGGCCGCGGCAGCATCGACCTACGATGATTATTTCGGCAAGGCGCTGGCCGGCGTCGGCGACGCGGTCACGGTGTTGCCGCCGCTGGCTGACACGATGCAGGGTGCGCATGACGGCCAGCCCGACAACGCCGACGGGGTCAGGCTGTTCGTCGCCGTCAACGCCACCCAGGCGCACCCGCGTCCGGAACTCGGGCCGGTGGTCGAACTGTGTGCCAAGGATGCGGTGGCCAAGCACCAGGACACCCGCGCGGCCTGCCTCAAACTCGCCCACACGCTGCAGTGGGGCTCCAGTCCGATCGCCCGCGCGGTGGGCCTGCACGTGCAAGGCGAACTCGATCCCGCCACCGAGGCCGGCAACCAGCAGGCCAGCCGGAACCTGGCCTGGCAAGTCCAGCAGTATTCACAGCTGTTGCAGCGCGGGTTGACCGACCGCGCGCTGGCGTCGCAGTGGCTGGCCACCGCGCGCAATGGCGGCACCGAGCTCAGCCTGATGCTCGCGACCCTGCGGGCCAACCAGGTTTCGCTGGATGCGCCCGCCGATTTCAGTACGGAATCCACCGGACAATGAGGCGCCGCGCCGATGCGTGAACTCCTGTTGTTGCGGCACGCCGAAGCCATGGTGGCCGGTCCGGACGGACGTGACATCGAACGGCCGTTGAGCCTGCACGGCGAAGCACAGGCACGCGCAGCCGGCGTGTGGCTGGCGGATCAGGGTGCCGTGCCCGACGCGGTGCTGTGTTCGTCCGCGCGGCGCGCGCAGATGACCGCCGATGCGGTCGGCAAGGCCCTGCGCCTGCCGTCGGTACAGCTCCTGCCGGCCATTTACCAGGCTACCCCCGGCGACCTGCTGGCGCTGGTTGAAAACCATGCCGCCGACGCGCGGCGGGTACTGCTGGTCGGCCACAACCCGGGGCTTGAACAGTTGCTCGCCCTGCTCATCGAAGGGCGCTCCGAAGATGCACGCGGCATGGCCCCCGCGACGATTGCGTGGGTCGAACTCGCCGATGATGCGCTCGAACCCGGGCACGGGCGCTTGCGCGCGATCTGGTCGCCGTGAAGGCATGGTTCGTCGCGGCCCTGCTGCTGCCGTGCCTGGCGGTGGCGGCTGCGCTGGAGCCGGAAGTACGCAGCTGGCCGATCGATCCGGCGCAATCCGAGGCCCAGTTCAGCGTACGCAAGTTCTGGTTCACGCATGTGCGCGGCACGTTTCCGGAGCTGCACGGCACGCTCGAACGGATCGATGGCGGCAACGCTGCCGCTCTCGCCAAGGTCGATGCGACGCTGGAGGTCGCCAGCCTGGAGATGGATGACGCCGACGATCGCGCGCATGCCCTCGGTCCCGGTTTCTTCGATGCAGCGCAGTTTCCGGTCGTCCATTTCGATGCCGAACCGTTCCCGCTTGCGGAACTGGCGAGCGGAGGCAGCGTGCGCGGCGTGCTGGCGCTGCACGGCGAGCGGCAGCCCGTGGAGTTCGAGTTGCTGCCCTCGGAGTGCCCGCACCAGCCGTTCGACTGCGTGATCCGCGTGCGCGGCAACATTTCCCGGTCGGCCTTCGGCATGCGCAAGTGGCGCGGCGTGTTGTTCGACAAGGTGGAACTCGACCTGCGGATCGTCCTGCGCACGGCCACGGGCGCCGGCTGAGCCTCGCGTATCATGCCGACGATGTCCCGCAGGCTCACGGCACAAGTCGGCTGGTGCATCGGCACCCTCGCGTTGCTGCTCGCGGGCTGCGCGCCGCTGGCCCACCGCAGCGTCGAACGCGCCGACCGCATCGTGGCGATGTCCACCGACACCCGCATCGATTGCGCGCAGCCCGATCGTTGCGCCACGCCTTCGCCGTTCATGGCGCAGGCCGACGCCGCCATCGCCGCATCCACGCCGGGGCACCCGCACAACACCGTCACCCTGCTCAACATTGGCCAGAACGCGCTGGCGGCGCGCATCAACCTGATCCGTGCGGCGCAACAGTCCATCGACATCCAGACCTACATCTGGGCCAAGGACGACGCCGGCATGCTGGTGCTGGACGAACTGGTCAAGGCCGCGCGGCGCGGCGTCAAGGTGCGCATCCTGGCCGACCAGCTGGGCTCGCTGAACGACCCGCGGCTGCTGTCACGGCTCGCACGCGCCAGCGACAACCTGCACATCAAGCTCTACAACCCCACCTTCGACAGCGCGCACAGCAACTTCGTGGAATACACCGCGAGCGTGCTGTGCTGCTTCAACAAGTTCAACCAGCGCATGCACAACAAGCTGTTCCTGGTGGATGACAAGGTCGGCATCGTCGGTGGGCGCAACTACCAGGACAACTATTACGACTGGGACCCGCAGATGGATTTCCTCGACCGCGACGTGATCGTGGCGGGCGTGGCCGGACAGCAGATGGAAAAAAGTTTCGACATCTTCTGGCACAACAATCGTTCCGTTCCGCTGACGCACCTGAAGGACGTCAACCGGGAAATCCTCGCGCACCCCTTCGATGCCGAACCCTGGACGGAACCGCGCTTCTCCGATCCGCAACGCGTCGCCGCCATCCGTGCGCGGGCCGAGGATCCCGGCTTCCTGCAAACGCAATTGCTGGACCACAGCCTGAACGTCGGACTGGTCGACTATTTCTACGACCTGCCGTCCAAGGACGAGGCCGTGCATGGTCCGGATTCGCGCGAACTGACCCACGACCTGATGACGATGCTGGCCGATGCGCAGGACCAGATCGTGTTGCAGACGCCGTATCTCGTGCTGACCCGCCGGGCCGGCAAGATCTTCAAGGCGCTGCAGGCCAAGCAGCCCAAGGTGGACGTGATCGTGTCCACCAACTCGCTGGCCTCGACCGATGCGCTGCCGGTGTATGCGCTGTCGTACAAGCACCACAAGAAATTCCTGGTGGATTACGGTTTCCACATCCACGAACTGATGCCGCATCCGGCCGACGCCGCGGAAATGTTGGGGGACTATTTCAGGCTGTCCGGCCTCGGTTCGGAAAAATCCTCGCCGCACCGGGGCGGGCGTGCGCCCATCGAGCCCGGCAGCCCGGGTCCGCGCATCAGCCTGCACGCAAAATCATTGGTGGTCGATGGCCACATCGCGATGGTCGGCTCGCACAACTTCGACCCGCGTTCGGTGAACTACAACACCGAGGACGGCGTGATCATCGACGATCCGGCATTTGCACAGCAGGTACGCGCGGCCATCCTGCGCGATGCCGCGCCGCAAAACGCGTGGCTGGTCGCGCCACGCCATCCCATCCCGATCCTCGGCGACGTCAGCCAGGCCATCGGCGATGTCTCGCGCAGCCTGCCGGTTTTCGATATCTGGCCCTGGGGGTATTCCACCGATTACCAGCTGAAGCCGGGCGGCAAGCCGGTGCCGGCGACCGATCCGGCCTTCCTCGACAACTGGGAGGAAGTCGGCGATTTCCCGGAGGTCAACCTGTCCCTGACCGCGATCATTACCCGCTTCATCACCGCCTTCGGCGCGGGCATCCAGGGCATCATGTAGGAACCGATTGACGCCACCCGGACCTGTCGCTACGCTGACCGACTCGACCACCTATCAGGGTTAACCGCCATGCCGATGGACATCAACATCCAGCTGAGCGACGACGACCTGCAGTTTTTCGTCAAGGGCATGCGCGACGTCGAGAGCAACATCAGCACCGCCAACCCCGAGGAGATCATCGCCGCGGCGCAGAAGCTGCTCACCGAGTCCACGGCGGCCCACGCGCCTCCGTTCATTGCCGAGCGGCTGGGCAGCGTCGAGTCCATGATCTCGATGACCAAGGACGTCGGTTTCAACCTGCCGGAACCCGATCAGAAACGGGTACTCGCCGCGCTGGCTTACCTCGTCAATCCCGACGACGCGATTCCCGACAACGTGCCGGTGCTGGGCTTCCTCGACGACGCCATCATGATCGAGCTGTGCCGCCAGGACCTGCGTTTCGAGATCGAGGCCTACGACGACTTCTGCGAGTGGCGCGAGGACGAAGCGCGCGCCCGCGGGATCGACCCTGGAAAGTTGATGGCACAACGTGCCGACTGGGCCGATGCGCGTGCCGCCGAGACCATCGCCCTGATGCAGCGCCGCCGCCGTGACTCCTATGCCAGCGGTGCGTGGAAGCCGACCTTGTTCAAGGTCAGTTGACGGAACCCCTGCATAACCTGCTGCGCTCGGCAGCTTGCGTGTCGGCGGTGCTCGCAATGCTCACGTACTAACGTGTACGCTCCGCTTGCTGCGCTCCGGCGTCCCGCAATCACGGAGTTCTTTCGCCATGGATGGCGCTGTTCGCTCGCGACGGTTCTTCAGGGTTCCAAACTGGCCTACACGGCCGCGCTGATTTTCAGGGCCGTTCCAGGATCGCGACCACGCCCATGCCGCCGGCCGTGCAGATCGAAATCAACCCGCGTCCGGAGCCACGCTGGGCCAGCAGTTTGGCCAACGTCGCCACGATGCGCGCGCCGGTCGCGGCGAACGGATGGCCGGTCGCGAGGCTCGATCCGTTGACGTTGATCTTGGCGGGGTCGATGGACCCCAGCGGTGCATCCAGCCCGAGCCGGTTCCTGCAGTAATCGGCCGATTCCCAGGCGCGCAACTGGCACAGCACCTGTGCCGCAAAGGCTTCATGGATTTCGTAGAAATCGAAATCCTGCAGTGTCAGCCCGGCGCGTGCGAGCAGCCGCGGCACCGCGATGGTCGGCGCCATCAACAGGCCTTCGCCATGCACGTAATCGACGCCCGCGACTTCCGCGTCGGTGAGATACGCCAGCACCGGCAGCTTGCGCGTGGCCGCCCAGTCCTCGCTCGCCAGCAGCGCTGCCGCCGCACCGTCCGACAGCGCCGAGGAATTGCCGGCGGTCAACGTGCCCTGGCCGGAAGACTTGTCGAATGCGGGTTTCAGCGCTGCCAGTTTTTCCAGCGTGGTGTCGGGACGCAGCAGGTTGTCGCGTGCGACGCCGCGGAATGGAATCACCAGGTCCTCGAAGAATCCGGCGTCGTAGGCAGCCGCGAGCTTGTGGTGGCTGTCCAGCGCCCACGCATCCTGTTCGTCGCGGCCGATCTTCCATTCGCGCGCCATCTTCTCGCAGTGCTGGCCCATCGAAAGACCAGTGCGTGGCTCGACCACGCCGGGTGTTTGCGGCTTCAGTTCGCGCAGGCGAAACCCGCGCGTCGCGGCCTTGCATTTCTCGCCGAACGTGCGCGCACGATTCAGGTCCAGCAGGCGCTGCTGCAAGCGATTCGAATACGTTAGCGGCACCTGGCTGGTGGTGTCAGAGCCGCCGCCGATGCCCACCTCGATCTGGCCGGTCGCGATCTTCTGCGCGACCAGGATCGCGTTGTCGAGCGAGGTGCCGCAGGCACGCGCGGTGGTCAATCCCGGCGTGGTCAGCGCGAGCCCGGACGACTGCAACGCCTCGCGCGCGAGGTTCCAGTCGGCCGGGTGCTTCATCACTGCGCCGAATGCGACTTCGCCGAGCTCCAATCCGTGCAGGCCGAATTTCTCGACCAGCGCGCCCAGCACTTCCACCGCCATCCCGAAATTGCCGAGATCGGCATACGTGGTATCGCGCTTGCAGAATGGGATGCGAACGCCCCCCAGGACGGCGACGCGGCGGGTTTGCGGGATCATGGCGAGTCTCTAAGGGGTTTCCCTCATTGTAGGAGGGCCGGAAGGCCCGACATGGATCTAGGCGAACCGAAAACGCGTCGTCCATGGCCAAGAACTCCGTACTCGCGGCTTCCGCCGCTCCTACCCGAAACGGGTGAATCCGCGCCGCAGCATCTTGTAGGGTTCTTCTTCCATCCCGAGCGAAATATACGTTTGCTGCGCACGGGTGTTCTCGCGCTCCACGTACAGGCGCAACCCGACCGCGCCAGCCGCGCGTGCTCGGCGTTCCACTTCGGTGTAGAGCGCGCGGAACACGCCGCGACGCCTTGCCTTCGCCACCACGTACACGCTCTGGATCCACCACCAGTCGCCATTGCGCCAGTCGCTCCATTCGAAAGTGACCAGCAGGCAACCGGCCGTCGCGCCGTCGCATTCGGCCACGAGGTAGAACCCGCGGCGTGGTTCCTCGAACACCGCCCGGGTGCCGCGCATCAAGACCCGGCGATCGAGTGCCTTGTGCTCGGTCTCGCTTGCCATCGCGGCGTTGCAGTCGACCAGGAAGGGGACGTCCGCAGCGGTGGCCGCGCGTACAAGGATGCTGTCGCTCATCGTGGATCCTTCTTGCGCTGGCGTGAACTGCCAAGCTTGCGGGTCAGGGTGTTGCGGCCAAGGCCCAGCGCTTTCGCCGCATTCTGCCGATGGCCGTCGTGCGCGGCGAGGGCCGCATCCAGCAGCACGCGTTCGAAGCGTTCGCGCGCCTGCGCGTGCAGGTTTGCTGCACCGTCGGCCAACCGCGCATCGGCCCAATCGCGTAATGCGGATTCCCAGGGTAATGATGCATTGCCGCGCATCGCGGTATCGCGTGTTCCAACGTCGTCCAGGTCCTCGCGCCGGATCGTTGTGCCCGGTGCGATCACCGCGAGCCGTCGGCACAGGTTTTCCAGTTGCCGCACGTTGCCCGGAAAATCCCCTTTCTTCAGAACCTCCAGTGCGGCCTGCGTGAAGCGCTTCGGCGGCACCTTCAATTCGTTTGCGGCCGCCAGAAGGAACTGCGTCGCCAGCAATGGGATATCGGAACGCCGCTCGCGCAAGGCCGGCAGGTGGATGCGCACCACGTCGAGGCGGTGCTTGAGGTCGGCGCGGAACTCGCCGCGCGCGACCTTGGCGTCGAGGTCCTGGTGCGTGGCGGCGATGACGCGCACGTCGCTGCGGATCAGTTCACGCCCACCCACGCGATAGAACTCGCCGCCGGCCAGTACCCGCAGCAGGCGCGTTTGCAAGACCAGCGGCATGTCGCCGATTTCGTCCAGGAACAACGTGCCGCCCTCGGCCTGTTCGAATCGTCCGGTGGTGCGCCGCTGCGCGCCGGTGAAGGCGCCCGCTTCGTGCCCGAACAGTTCCGATTCCAGCAATTCGGCGGGAATCGCGGCGGTATTCAACGCCACGAAGGGGCGCGCGCGGCGCGCGCTTTCCTCGTGCAGCGCACGTGCAACCAGTTCCTTGCCGGTGCCGGTCTCGCCGGTGACCAATACGTTCAAGTCGCTGGCGGCAACTCTCCCGATCAGGCGGAACACCTCGCGCATCGGCGGGCTTTCGCCCAGCAACGCGTGACGCGGCACTGCCCGTGGGTGTGCGTTTTCGGAAGGCGCGATTCCCGCGCAGGCGCGTTGCACGGCTGCGACCGCGGCGGCAAGGTCGAACGGTTTGGCCAGGTAATCGACGGCGCCTTCGCGGTACGCCGCGGCCGTGGTCGCGACGTCGGTGAAGGCGCTCATCACGATTACCGGCAACCCCGGATACGCCGCCTTCGTTTCCCGCAGCAGCGCCAATCCATCCACTCCGGGCAGTCGCACGTCGCTCACCAGCAGTGCCGGGACTTCCCGGCGCAAGGCGCGCTGCACATGTTCGGCATCGGCAAACTCGGTGACGGCGTGTCCCGCGTCGCGCAAGGCCGTCGCCAGCACGAAGCGGACACCGCGGTCATCGTCGACGATCCAGACCTTGCTCATGCGGCTGCTCCCGTGCGGGGATGGCGCGGCAGCCGCAACACGAAACACGAGCCGCGTTCGCAGCGCCGGAAAGTCAACTCACCGCCGTGCTCGCGCGCGATCTCGCGCGCCAGCGCAAGACCGAGCCCGGTGCCATCGGGGCGCCCCGATACCATGGGTTCGAACAGTGTCGCCGCAATTGCATCGGGCACGCCGTCACCGTCGTCCTCGATTTCGATGCGCAGCGCCGGCACGCGTTGCCCGTGCGTATCGCGCCAGCCGGCTTCGGCGCGGCTGCGCAGGACGATGCGTCCCGCGTTGGCCTCGACCGCGTTGCGCACGAGGTTCAACACTGCCTGCAACAAACGGTCGGGATCACCATGCCATGCCGGCAGGCTGGGATCGTAGTCGCGGCTGATCGTCACCGGCGCGCCTTCAGCCGCAAGCATCCCTGTGGCGCGTTCCAGTACCGCGTGCACGTTGACGGCACGCGTCGCCATCGCCTGACGCGCCCCCAACAGGCGTTCGGCCAACGTGGCCAGGCGCACGGATTCGTCGCGGATCAATTGCGCCAGTTCGCGTTGACGCGCATCGCCCGTGTATTGCTGCAGCAATTGCGCGGCGCCCGAGATCGCGGCAAGGGGATTACGCACCTCGTGTGCAAAACCACGCAGCGATTCCGACACGCGGGTCGGCTCCACGCGAGGCGGAGACGGGTGCGTTTCGACCCACACCCCGACAGGCGAGGGCGTGAAGGTGAAATCCAGCCGCGCTTCGTGTCCGGGCGCTGCGCACACCATCGCGTCGGCGACCTGTATCGGACTGTTTTCCTTGAGTGCGAGATCAGCCGCCTGATGCAGGCGCCCTCCGTCCGGCGGCAGTGCGGTCAAGGTCTGCGTTGCGAGACGCGATTGGCCGAAGCCGGTGTGCTCGGCGAATGCCGGGTTGGCATAGATCACGCGCAGGGCTGGATCCAACCGTGCCACGCCGGTAGCCAGTTCATCGATGAGGTTGGGGGCCGGATTGGTGCGTGACATTGCACCAATTTAGTGCAGGATGTCTAGGCACGCAAGCTTAGCGGGCGACCCGGAAGGTGAGGTTGTAGCGTCGTGAACCCGTCAAGGCGTGTTCCCCGTCCTTGATCGGCAGCACGCCGTGGTAGCGCATCCGCGATGGCCCGCCCCACGCCACCACGTCCCCGTGCACGAGCGGAATGCGCCGCTGCGGTTCCTTGCGCGCCAATCCGCCGAACAGGAACGTGGCTGGCAAGCCCAGCGACACCGACACGATCGGCGCCGCGCGGCGGTCGCGTTCGTCGTGGTCCTGGTGCAGGGTCAGGCGCGTGCCGACTTCGTAGCGGTTGATCAGGCAAACGTCCGGCGCGTAGTCATCGAAGCCGGCTGCACGCGCCGCATCGCGCGCAAGTTTTGCGAAGCTTGCAGGCAAGGCCGGCCATGGCTTGCCGGTCAGCGGGTCGGTTTCAGTGTAGCGATAGCCGCGCCGATCGCTGAACCAGCCGACCTCGCCACAGTTGGTCATCGCCACCGACATCTTCTGGCCACCCGGGGTCACCAGATGCCGGAACGGCGATGCCGCCGCGACCCGCTCGATCTCGGCCAGCAGTGTTTCCGCGACATCCAGCGCGAATCCGCGCAGCACCCACGCGCCGGGCGCGAGTTCCTCGCGGGTACCGGTGGCGGGCAGCGGTGATGCAAAAAGTGGCAGGTTGGCGTGCATCGGAATCGATATGACCGACTCCGATTATGCGCTGTGGTGCCGTCACAGTTCGTAAGCCGATTCGCCGTGGCTGCTGATATCGAGGCCCTGGCGCTCGGCGTCGTGATGCACGCGCAGACCGAACAGGCGGCTCGCAACGAAGAACGCACCCAAGGCAACCACGCCGGACCACAGTA
>JAFEDX010000049.1 GCA_018241365.1 Pseudomonadota bacterium | reverse complement strand
TTGCCGTCTGGCGAGACCCGGGGTTCGACGTTCACCGCGCCGTTGGCGGTCAGCTGGTGTTCGGTTGCGGTCGTGAGATCCAGCCACCACAACTCGATGGCGTTGCCGTCGTACCGGGCAAAGACCATGCCGCTTCCGTCGCGCGCGACATCCGGCTGATAGTCGTAGGCGCGGATCGCGTGCGTGATTTCAATGGCGCTGTCGGATGCCAGTGCCTGCTGCCAGAGTGAACCCTGTGCGCTATAAATGAGCGTCTCGCCATCGGGCATGAAACTCGCCGACGAAGGACCGGCCGTAAGCTGCGGAAGGTAAAGCTCGCGCCAGTAGTAGCTGTGGGGTAGATCGACCTGCTTCAGCACTGGCTCGCGGCCGCCGCCGTGGACTGCGGCACCGGGCGGCACTTTCTGGTTGCCGGTAGTCCGATCGCGGCACATTCTCGTCAGGGCGCCTTGGCCAGAGCCTGATCCAGGCTTGTGCGCAGCAGTACCAGTGCTTCGTCGACCTCGGCGGTCGTGACGGTAAGGGGCGGCATGAAGCGCACGGTGCTGTCACCGCAGGGCAGCAGCAGCAGCCCGTTGTGGAAAGCGCGCGTGATGACTGCGTCGCACAGCGCCGTCGCCGCCGTCTTGCGTCCGTCGGTTTTGATGAGTTCCATGCCAATGAAGAGCCCTTTGCCGCGCACTTCACCGATGTAGGGGTAACCGGATTGCAGTTCGCGCAGGTGCTGCATGAAGTACTCCCCGACCTTGGCGGCGTTGTCAACCAACCCGCCGCGGACGAGGTCGAGGGTCGCATTGGCGGCCGCGCACGCGATGGGATTGCCTCCAAAGGTGTTGCCGTGGGCACCTGGCTTCCATTTCGACATGAGCGAGCGTTTGGCGATGACCGCACCGATAGGCAGGCCCGATCCAAGTCCCTTGGCGGAACTCAGGATGTCGGGATGCACGCCCCAGTGCTCGCACGCAAACATTTTTCCCGTGCGGCCGATGCCCGTCTGTACTTCATCAAAGATCAACAGGATCCCGTGCTCATCGCACAACGCCCGCAGGTTGCCGAGGAATCCGTCTGGCGGCACGATGTACCCGCCCTCGCCCTGAATGGGTTCAACCAGGATCGCCGCAACCTCCTTGGGTGGGACCGCACGGTGGAACAGGGTCCGAAGGTAGTCGAGCACCGCTGCGCCTTGGTCGTCGCCTGCAAACAGTGGGCGGAAAGAATTGGGGTACGGCACGTGCGAGATACCGGCTAGCGTCGGCGCGAAGCCCTGCTGCTGGGTGTACTTGCTGGACGTGAACGAGAGCGAGCCGAACGTGCGCCCGTGGAAACCGCCTAGGAACCCGATGAAGCGTGGGCGTCCGGTCACGTAACGAGCGAGCTTCAGCGCGCCCTCCACGGCTTCGGTGCCTGACTGGCACAGAAAGCTCATCGCTGGTTCGCCGACTGGCGCAATCGCAGCGATGCGCTCCGCTAGCGCGGTCATCTCTTCGTGCCGATAGTCGCTCGAGATATGCAGGAATTTCGCGGCGGCTTCCTGCACAGCCGTCACGACCTTCGGGTGCGCGTGACCTGTCGAGCAGACGGCGATGCCCGCCACGAAGTCGAGAAAGCGGTTGCCATCGACGTCCCAGACTTCCGTGCCGTGACCATGCGACATGACGAACGGATAGCCGCGGCCGTACGAGGGCGAAGTCACCGCCTCGTCGCGCGCAATGAGCGTCTGCGCCTTCGGACCGGGCAGGGTGGTGCGGATGTGCGTGTTCACGGTCAAAGCCTCCTCAAGATGGAACATGAATGGGACGCGCATGCGCGGCTTCGGTACGCTCGTGGAGCGCGCGCAGGGCGGCCAATTCGGGCTCGCTGGGCGGCGGGATCTTCCGTAGGCTGTTGGCCACGGCGAGCGGCCAGCCGACCGCCGCACGCGCCTCTTCCACGCCGACACCGTCGAAGAGCGCCACGAGCCGTAGCTCCTGGCTCTCCGTGTCCGGCTCCAGCAGCCCGAAATCCGTGATGACGCGCCGCGGGCCGCCGCCGGCCATGCCCAGACGCGCGCGTTCGCCGTGCCCCGAGAGGTAGCCCGCGCTCGTGCAGAAATCCAGCCGTTCCACGAAGCTGCGCGGATTGGCGCGAAGCATCACGAAGATCTCTCTCGCATGCAGCGCAATCTCAGGGGCGCCGCCAGCACCGGGAAGTCGCACTGCCGGGTTTTCGTACGGGCCAATGACGGTGCTGTTGAGGTTACCAAAGCGATCGATCTGCGCTGCACCGAGGAATCCAATGTCGACACGCCCAGCCTGCAGGTAGTAGCTAAACACCTCCGGCAGTGAAACGACGCACGTAGCGGTTTCTGCAAGCTCACCGTCGCCGATCGACAGTGGCAATACGTTCGGCCGCGTACCGACGGTGCCCGACTCATATATCAGCACGATGTCGGGAGCGTGCGTGAGCCGTGCGAGGTTGCACGCGGCACTGGGGAGCCCGATGCCTACAAAGCAGACGCTGTCATTGCGCAGCTGGCGCGCCGCGGTCACCGTCATCCACTCGTTGCGGGTGCAGGTGATCATGCAGGCGCGCTCGTCTGCAGGGACGCGAGGAACTGCCGATGGTCGGCCGTGCCGAGCACGTGCTCCTCCATCCAGTGGATGAACCGCTCGCGGTCGCGCGAGATGCTGTCCCAAGCCTGATAGAAGGCGTTGTCGCGCTCGTAATAGCCGTGTGCGTACGAGGGATACGCGCCCCCGAGGCATGGGACGACCGCTGCCACGATCCAGTGCGGAATGACGATCGCATTCAGCGCCGGCGGCAGCGCATCGACGAGTTCTTCGACTGTCACCAGTACCGTCTTGGCCGCGAACGCGGCCTCGCGCGCGGCGCCGAGAATGCCGGTGATGGAGACGTTGCCCGCGCGGTCTGCGCGCTGCGCGTGAAGGATCGTGACATCAGGGTTGATTGCCGGGACGGCCGTGACGGATTGCCCCGTGAACGGACACGCGATGCGGCGAACGTTGGGGTTGTGCGCGGGCAGGTCGGTGCCGAGATAGCCACGAAGCACGCCGAAGGGCAGGCGCGATGCGCCAGCAGTGAACGCCGCCGCCATGCCGGCGTGGCTGTGCTCGTTGATCTCGACGGGGCGGGGCCAGGCGTGCTCGACGGCGTCGCGCAGCCGGTGCAGCGATCCAACGCCAGGATTGCCGCCCCACGAGAACGTCAGCTTGCGCGCACAGCCCATGCCGATCATCTGGTCGTAGACGATGTCAGGCGTCATGCGGATGAGGTGCAAGTCGCGAATGCGCTGCCGAATGATCTCGTGCCCGGCCGCAAATGGTATGAGGTGCGTGAACCCCTCGAGCGCGATGCTTGCGCCGTCATGCACGTAACGGCTGATCGCGTCCGAAAGGGTGAACCCCAACTCAGCCATGGGCGCCGACCTGCTCGACCACCGTACGCGATTGCTCGCGCAGGTACTGAGACAGGTAGTAGAACGACGCAATGGCTTTGCCGGTCGAGCTAGAACTCTTCCAGCCGCCGAACGGCTGGTAGCCGGGCCACGCGCCAGTTGTCGCGCCCTGCGGTCGGTTGGAATACACAACACCGGCTTCGATTTGGTCGTGGAACCAGGGCAGTTCATCCGCGCTGCCGTAGAAGCCTGCGGTCAGCCCCAGTGCGCTGTCATTGGCGTGGCGCATGGCCTCGTCGCGATCCCGGCAGCGCAACACCATTAGGATCGGCAGAAACAGTTCCTGCTGCCACAGCGGATGCTCAGCTGGAGCTTCGACTAACGTTGGCGCCACGTAGTAACCCTGTGCTAGCGCAGCCGGACCACCGGTGCCCAGCCCGAGGCGTTCGCCGCCATGTAGCACCTTGGCGCCGGATCTGCGATAGTCGTCCATGTGACGCTTGAAGTTTTCGTAGGCCGCAGCGTTGATGACGGGCCCCATCCATTGCTTGCGTTCACGCGGGTCGCCGACCTCAATGGCATTGATGCGGTCCTTCAGCCGCGTAATGAGTTCGTCAGCAACTGCGTTATCGACATACAGACGCGAGAGCGCCGAGCACTTCTGACCGGTGAGGCCGTAGGCGGAGCGTGCGATTCCCATCGCCGCATCGTCGAGGTTCGCGCGGTTGGTCACGATGCAGGGGTTCTTGCCCCCCATCTCCGCGATGCAGGGCCGCGGCCACGTGCCGGAGGCCATGTACTGCATGAGGTGCCGTCCGACCTGCGCGGAGCCCGTAAACGTTATGCCGGCCGTGAGCGGATGCTGGACCAGCGCCTCGCCGATCTCTCGGCTGCTGCCAGAAAGATGGTTGAACACGCCGGGGGGCAGGCCAGCGTCGCGAATGCAATCGGCGAGAATACGCACAGACCAGGGCGTGTCACTGGCGCCTTTGAGTACCACCGTATTGCCTGTCACGAGGGCTGCTGCCACCGGGCCGGCGGACAGCGCAACAGGAAAGTTGAACGGCGAGATAACGACCCACACGCCGTGCGGTCGCATGACGCTTGCATTGTGCGATGCCACGCCCTCGATTGGATCGTCAGGCAGTACGTGTTCGAAGCCAGCGTTGTGCTCGAAGTCGTCGGCATAGTGGCGGAAGAGGTCGACAGCCTCCTGCGCCTCGCCGAGGCCCTCCATCCGGTTCTTCCCGACCTCCATGACCATCGCGACTGCGGCATCGTAGACGCGTTGCTCGAGGATGTCGGCGACGCGGCGCACGAGGTGCACCCGCTCTGCCACGGGCGTAGCGCGCCAAGCGGCAAATGCCGTGTGCGCGGCCTGCATGGCTGCATCGGCCTCTTCAGTGTTGGCGAGGGCGAACTCGCCAAGCCTGAGTGTCGTGTCGAAAGGTGCATGCCGGGTGGCGTAGCGTGCCGGTTCGCGATCAGCACCATCGATGAAAAGAGGATGCTTGGCATCGAGGTGCGCCGACATGCGGGCCAACGCGGCTTCGAAGCCCGCGTGCATAGCCTCGGGTGGGTTGAACATCGTCGAGTAAGTCAGGCGGAAATCCATGGGTGCCTCATGCAGCAGCGGGGAAGAATCGCGCGAGCAGCCGGTCGAGCAGCGCGAGCGCGTCAACGAGCTCAGCTTCCGCGATAACGAGCGGCGGAGCGAGGATCAAAAGGTTCCCGCGGGCGCCGAACGAGACGCTCTCGGCCATCGCGGCCTTCAGTAGGTTGGAGAGAGCCGGCGGCTGCTGCGCCCATGGCGCCAACGGTTCCCTTGTCGTGCGATCCGCAACCAGCTCGATCACCGCGAACAGGCCGTGTCCACCGCGCACGTCTCCGATCACTGGATGGCGCGCCTGCATGGCCCGCAGTTCCTTCAAAAGCGCTGCGCCGAGGCGCCGTGAGCGTTCGATGAGCTTCTCATCCTCGTACGCGCGCACCGCCGCCACCCCGGCGGCGCAGGCGAGCGGATGGCCGCAGTAGGTGAGGCCGGTATGCAGCATGGTGTGTGCAATCCGCGCGTACACTTCAGCTGAAAGCACGACCGCGCCCAAAGGGACGCTTGCGTTGGTAAGTCCCTTTGCCAGGGTCATGAGATCGGGGCGACCCGCTTCGCCGTAGCGCTGCCATGCGAACCATTCCCCGCAGCGCCCGAAGCCGCTCATGACTTCGTCTGCAACGAGGTACACGCCGCGGTCGCGCGTGGCTCGCCGCAACGCGGGCCAGTACGTGTCGGGTGCGATGATTCCGTTGGTTCCGGCATCGGGCTCCATGAGGACGGCGGCCACGGCGCCCGTGCCCGCGGCGTCGATTACGGATCCCACGGCATCGGCCGCACGCTCGCCGCAGCGATCGGGGTCCATCTCTCCGAACGGGCAGCGATACGCGTACGGCGGCGGTACCCGCAGTACACCGAAAGCGGCGTCGTTCGCCTGCGCCCGGGTGCGCGAGTCGCCTGAAAGCGACATGCAGGCATAAGTCGCGCCGTGGTAGGAGCGATCGCGTGTAACGATCTTGCCTTGCGTGCGGCCACTGGCCGCACGTGCAAGCTTCACCGCGTTTTCATTGGCGTCTGCGCCGCCCAGCGTGAAGAAGACCCGGCCGCCGACAAAGCCGGATTTCTCGATGATGGCCTCTGCGAGCTCCGTGCGCGGTTGGGCGCCCCAAGCAGACGTGACGTAACACATTCGGTCCGCCTGAGCGCGGATCGCAGCCACCACGGCAGGGTGTTGATGGCCAAGGTTGCAGCACTCCGCGAGGCTGCTCATGTCGAGGATGCGACGCCCGCTGTCGAGCTGCAGCCAAGCTCCTGAGCCGCCGACTACGGTAGCGGCGTTCCAGTCTGCCGGCACACACCAGCTGTGCAAGACGCTTTCGGACTCTCTCAACACGCACAGACCCCTCAGTTCTATCGTGTACGAATACCGAACAAAAATTCGGCTTGCGAACACATTACAACCCGCCTACACTCCGGTGTCAACAGCGGGAGAGGGGACGATGACGCGTCACCCGTTCGAGCAAACTCCGGATTACGTCCAGTCCCTTGCACGCGGGCTTCTGGTGTTGCGAGCGTTCGACCAAGAGCAGCCGAATGCCACCCTCTCCGACGTTGCAAGGCGCACCGGATTGTCGCGGGCCGTGGTGCGCAGACTCCTGCTGACACTGATGCACCTGGGATACGTGGGCAGCCGTGAGCGTGACTTTTTCCTCACGCCACGCGTATTGGAGCTTGGCTACAGCTATGTCGCTTCACTCGGCTTGGGCGAGCTTGCGCAGCAAGCAATGGAACAACTCTCTCGTCGCATTGGCGAAAGCTGTTCGATGGCCGTCCTAGACGCGCATGACATCGTCTACGTATTGCGCGTACCCGTGCGCAGGGTGATGAGTATTGCACTGGGCGTCGGCGCGCGCTTGCCCGCGTTCGCGACCTCGATGGGTCGAGTGATCCTGGCTGACCTGGATGCGAGAACGTTGGGTGACTGGCTACGGGGGGTCAAGTTTCAGGCATTCACTTCGCACACGTTGCGAACCACTCGAGCACTGCAGCGTGAGTTGTCAACCGTGCGTGAGCAGGGTTACGCACTGGTGACGCGGGAACTCGAGCCAGGCTTGTGCTCGATCGCGGTACCCGTGCATGCGATGGATGGTCAGGTCGTAGCTGCGATGAATGTCGGTATGGCATTCACCGAGGACACGCCACAGCGCGCTGTGGATACAGTTTTGCCGGCTTTGCGCGAGGCGCAGCGCGATGTCGAGCAGGCGATTTCGCGCAGCGGCTGGCGCCCGCACCTCACGGCGGTACGTGCCCATGGCTGACGCATATATCGTCGATGCGGTTCGCACACCTTTTGGCCGTCTACGCGGCGCGCTGGCAGGAGTACGGACCGACGATCTGGCGGCGCTGCCAATCCGCGAATTGACGCAGCGTCACCCCCAGATCGATCCGGCGGAGATCGATGACGTGGTACTCGGGTGTGCCAACCAGGCCGGCGAGGACAACCGCAACGTCGCACGTATGGCGCTCCTGCTCGCCGGTCTACCGGACAGCGTTCCGGGCGTGACCGTCAACCGTCTGTGCGGTTCAGGCCTCGAGGCCATCGCGCAGGCGGCACGCGTAATCCGTTGCGGAGAAGCTGACCTCGTGGTCGCCGGCGGCGTCGAGAGCATGACGCGTTCACCTTTCGTACTGCCGAAGGCCGACGGTGCGTTCGCGCGTGGCCAGCAGCTTGAAGACACCATGCTTGGCTGGCGGCTCGTCAATCCACGGATGCGTGAGCAATATGGCGTCGATTCGATGCCGCAGACCGCGGAGAACCTTGCGCGCGAACGTGGCGTTGCACGGGAAGCGCAGGATGCCTATGCCTGTCGCAGCCAAGAGAGGGCGGCACGCGCGCAGCGGGAGGGATGGTTGGCCGAGGAGCTGATGCCCGTCAGCGTCATCGCATCCGGCGTGGAATCGAAAGTTGCGGTCGACGAGCATCCCCGCCCCGGAACGACGGCCGAGCGGCTCGCGGCGCTCGAGCCCATCCTGGGGCCGGACACCACGATCACCGCTGGCAACGCTTCCGGTCTCAACGATGGCGCGGGCGCGGTTCTGCTTGCGTCGGAAGCGGCCGTACGCAAGCACGCGCTGACGCCGATCGCGCGCGCAGTAGGCGCCGCTGCCGCGGGAGTTCCACCGCGGATCATGGGATTTGGACCCGTGCCCGCGATACAGCGGTTGCTGGGACGCCTGAAGTTGCGCCTCGACGTTTTCGAACATATCGAAATCAACGAGGCATTTGCGGCCCAGGTGCTGGCGTGTACGCGCGCCCTCGGGTTGGCCGACGACGCGCTGCACGTCAATCCGAACGGTGGCGCGGTCGCGCTTGGACACCCGCTCGGCGCAACAGGTGCCCGGCTCGTGATGACGGCGGCGCTCGCACTTCGCCGGCAACGGCAGCGCCGTGCACTCGTAAGCCTGTGCATCGGTGTCGGCCAGGGTCTTGCCATGGCACTGGAGGCTGCATGAATCGAATGTCTGTACTGACACTGGCGATTCTGATCACGCTACCTTTCGGCGCCCCGGCCACGCCGGCCGTACCGCATGGCGGGATCGCACACGCGCACGCACTGCTCGGCCAAATGATCGCTGCCGACACGACACCGAAGTTCGGCACTACCGAGCTCGTCAACGAGCTGGCACACGTCTTCGTCGAAGCCGGATTTCCGCCTGCGGACGTCCAGGTCGTCGGCAACGACCCGAAGCGCATGAACCTGGTGGTGCGGTTCCGAGGTCGCGGTGAGCGGCGGCCCATTCTGCTGATGGGGCACCTCGACGTCGTCCCCGTCGATCTCGCGAACTGGCACACCGATCCGTTCAAACTGACCGAGCGCGACGGATATTTCTACGGTCGCGGCACCATGGATATCAAGGGCGCGGACGCGGGACTGATTGCCACCTTCCTGAAGCTGCACGCGGAGCGCTTTGTCACCAAAGGCGATTACATACTGGCGCTTACGGCCGGGGAAGAGGATGGGGTTTCAAACGGCATCCAATGGCTGTTGGCCAATCGGCCCGACCTGATTCGTGCGCAATACGCGATCAATGTTGATGGGGGTGGCCCGGAGCTCAGTGGAAACCAAGTGACGCTGGTCGCGATCGAGACGGCGGAAAAGGTGTACGAGAGCTACACGCTGACCGCACGCGGTCCCGGAGGCCATAGCTCCATACCGAAGGGCAACAACCCTATCTATCGCCTGGCCACCGGGTTGGAGCGGTTGTCGACCTTGGAGTTTCCCTTGGCGACCAACTCGGCGTCGCGCGCGTATTTCGCACGGTTAGCGACGGTCAACACCGGAAATACCGCGGCGGCAATGCGTGGGGTGGCGCATGACCCGTCGGATCCGGCAGCGCTACGGCAATTGGCTGCGCGCTCGCCTTACGACAACGCGCACCTGCGTACGACCTGCGTACCGACCCTCCTGACGGGAGGCGACGCCGAAAATGCGCTTCCACAGGTGGCGCGCGCAACGATCAACTGCCGGATCATGCCTGATGAGTCGCCTTCGAAGATTCAGGCTCAGATCGTGCAGGCGCTTGGCGATTCTGCGATCGAAGTTCAGCCAGTCGCGCCCGCCCCGACTGCTCCCCCGAGCCCGATCGATCCTGCGCTGTTTGATGAGGTTGGCCGTGTTGCTCAGCGCGTCTGGGGACACGCGGTACCGGTGTCGGCGTATATGTCTGCGGGCGCTTCCGACAGCGTATTTCTGCGCGCGGCAGGCGTTCCGTCATACGTATTCAACGGAATCGCCTACGACGTGAACGACGATCGTTCCCACGCCCCAAACGAGCGAATTCTTGTGCGTTCTTTCGATGAATCGCTGCAATTCGACTATCTGCTCCTGAAGGCGCTTTAGCGGATCGGCAGCACACACGGCACAGCAGCGCGCGAGACGAACCGCAGCAGAGACGAGATGACCGACAACGAAT
>JAFEDX010000048.1 GCA_018241365.1 Pseudomonadota bacterium | reverse complement strand
GTGCGCAACTGGAGCAATCCCGATGCTTTTCGAAACCATCGCCACCACCGGCCACGAGCAGGTCGTGTTCTGCCAGAACAAGGATGCGGGCCTCAAGGCCATCATCGCGATCCACAACACCGTGCTGGGGCCCGCGCTGGGCGGCCTGCGGATGTGGCCGTACAAGACCGACGAGGAAGCGCTGAACGACGTGCTGCGCCTCTCTCGCGGCATGACCTACAAGAACGCGGTCGCAGGCCTGAACCTGGGCGGCGGCAAGGCGGTGATCATCGGCGATCCGGCCAAGGACAAATCCGAAGCGCTGTTCCGCGCGCTGGGCCGCTTCATCAATTCGCTGCACGGTCGTTACATCACGGCCGAGGACGTCGGCATCGACGTCAACGACATGGAATACGTGTACCGCGAAACCGAATTCGTGACCGGCGTGCACCAGGTGCACGGCGGGTCAGGCGACCCCTCCCCATTCACGGCCTATGGCGCGCTGCAGGGCGTGATGGCAACACTCCACTACAAGCACGGCAACGAAGACGTCGGCAAATACAGCTTCGCGGTGCAGGGCGCCGGCCACGTGGGCTCGGAGTTCATCAAGCTGCTGCGTGAACAGGGCGCCAAGGTGTTCGTCACCGACATCCACAAGGACGCCGTGCAACGTTGCGTCGACGAACTGGGTTGCGAGGCGGTCGGCGTGGACGAGATCTACGACGTGGATTGCGACGTGTACAGCCCGTGCGCGCTGGGCGGCACCGTCAACGAACAGACCATCGACCGCATCAAGGCACCAATCATTTGCGGCATCGCCAACAACCAGCTCTCGACCGACGCGATCGGCGACGAGCTGATGAAGCGCGGCGTGGTGTACGCGCCCGACTACGCGGTCAACGCCGGCGGCGTGATGAACGTGTCGCTGGAGATCGACGGCTACAACCGCGAGCGCGCGATGCGCATGATGCGCAGCATCTACTACAACGTCGGCCGGATCTTCCAGATCGCCGACCGCGACGGCATCCCGACCTACAAGGCCGCCGACCGCATGGCCGAGGAACGCATCAACGCCATCGGCAAGATCAAGCTGCCGACCATGGGCAATGATGGAACCCGGTTCAAGGGCCGGATGCGCGGACAATAGGACCCGGATGGGCCGGGCGCGAGGCACTTGGCCCGGACGCGACCCTGTAGGAGCCTGCGTGCAGGCGATATCCTGCATGGATCGCAAGCGCGCCCACTCCTTCTGACGTTACCCTGCAGGCGTCGCGAGCACGCTCGCTCCTACAAAGGAAAACACCATGCGGCCATTCCAGCTCGGTGAAGACATTGACCTGTTGCGCGAAAGCGTGCGCGCCTTCGCGGACAAGGAAATCGCGCCGCGCGCGGATGCGATCGACCGTGAAAACCTGTTTCCGTCCGATCTGTGGAAGAAGCTGGGCGACATGGGCCTGCTCGGCATCACCGTGGATACCGAACACGGCGGCAGCGGCATGGGCTTCCTCGCGCACCTCGTGGCGATGGAGGAAATCTCGCGCGCCTCGGGCTCGGTCGGACTTTCCTACGGCGCGCATTCCAACCTGTGCGTCAACAACATCTTCCACAACGGCAACGCGGCGCAACGGCAGAAATACCTGCCCAAGCTGTGCTCGGGCGAATGGGTCGGCGCGTTGGCGATGAGCGAACCCGGCGCCGGTTCCGACGTGGTCGGCTCGATGAAGTGCAAGGCCGAGAAGCAAGGCGACCACTGGGTCGCCAACGGCAACAAGATGTGGATCACCAATGGCCCCGATGCCGACGTGCTGCTGGTATACATGCGCACCGCCGACAAGACCGCGGGCAGCCGTTGCATCACCGCCTTCATCGTCGAGAAGGGGATGAAGGGTTTTTCGACCGCACAGAAGCTCGACAAGCTGGGCATGCGCGGCTCCAACACCTGCGAGCTGGTGTTCGAGAACTGCGAGATCCCCGACGCCAACCGCATTGGCGAAGTCAACGAGGGCGTGCGCGTGCTGATGAGCGGCCTCGACACCGAGCGGCTGGTGTTGTCGGGCGGCCCCATCGGCCTGATGCAGGCCGCCATCGACGCCGCCCTGCCCTATACCCGCGAGCGCAAGCAGTTCAACGCACCGATCGGCAGCTTCGAGATCATGCAGGCCAAGCTCGCCGACATGTACACCGCACTGCAGTCCTCGCGCGGCTTCGCCTACATGGTCGCGCAGCAGTTCGACCGCAACGTGAAATCACGCATCGACCCGGCTTCGTGCCTGCTGCACGCCTCGCGCAGCGCAGTGGCCGTCGCACTGGAAGCCATCCAGGCGCTGGGCGGCAACGGCTACATCAACGAGTTCCCCACCGGCCGCATCCTGCGCGACGCCAAGCTGTACGAGATCGGCGCCGGCACCAACGAAATCCGGCGCATGCTGATCGGGCGCGAGTTGTTTTACGGAAACGCTTGAGAACAAGGCTTCCGCGCTGACGCGCGGTGCCGGGCGGGGTACGGCCTCAGCCCGTTCCACACCGACATCCCTGTCCTTTTCCGCGCGCCTCCAGGCGCGCGGGTGACTTTTGTTTCGGCAAAAGTCACCAAAACCATTGCGCCGGGCATGCCGGTTTCAGCGACATCGTGTCGCTGAAACTACCCGCGGTGCTCGCCTCACGGCGGCCGCGCCGAACTCCTGCATCCGTGCAGTCGAACATGCGGCGCTTGCTCCGCCGTTCGGCTGCGCGCCGCGGCGTCATGCAACGGCGCGTTTGTCGCTTCGCTGTCCGGCCATCCATGGCCTCGCGCGAAGCGAGCGCCGGCACATTGCTGCGCCCGGCCACGCGCGCACGATGCGCGCCAAACGGGGCCCCTCGAACACGGCGAGCGGTCGACGGAAAGGTCCGAAGGATGGTCCACAGGATGTGGGCCAGTTCGCCGCAGGCCCATGGATGGGCCGTCGGCGGACCCCGGCGGCCGTGAGCGAACCCGTAGCCCATGGACGGACGAAGGGCGTGTTCGCGGGGTGGCCTTTCTTTGGGCCACCTTTCTTTGGCCATGCAAAGAAAGGTGGCACGCCCGCCCGGGAGGCGGGCGAAAAAAGACAGGGACGTCGTTGAGATGCATGCCAACAGTGCAACTTTGGTCAGACCCTGCGCGCAGTCCTCCATCAAGCGAGGATGGAAAAGATCACAGCGTCTGCGCGTGGAAGGTATCGCAGGCATTGATGTCGCCGGCCTCGAAGCCGGTCTTGAACCACTTCACGCGCTGCGCCGAGGTGCCGTGGGTGAAGGAATCCGGCACCACCGTGCCGCGCGCCTCGCGCTGCAGGGTGTCGTCGCCGATCTGCGAGGCGGCGTTGAGCGCGCTTTCGATGTCGCCAGGCTGCAGCCATTGCAGTTGCTGCTGCGACTTGTTGGCCCACACGCCGGCGAAGCAGTCGGCCTGCAGTTCGAGCCGCACCGACAGGCCATCCGCGCCCTGCATCGGCTCGCCGCGCTGCGCCAACTGCTGTTCCATGTCCATGATGCCGAGCTGGTCCTGCACGTGGTGGCCAACTTCGTGCGCGATCACGTAGGCGCGCGCGAAATCGCTGTTTGAGTGGAAACGCGTGGCGAGTTCCTGGAAGAAATCGAGGTCGAGATACACGCGCTTGTCGCCGGGACAGTAGAACGGCCCGACCGCCGACGACGCACCGCCGCAGGCGGTGGCGACCTGGCCGTGGAACAACACCAGCTTGGGATCGACGTATTGCTTGCCGGCCTGCTGGAAATACGCGGTCCACACGTCCTCGGTGCTGCCGAGCACCTTGCACGAGAACTGCGTCTGCGCATCGGTGTCGCAGTTGACCTTCGCAACCTGCGCCGGTGCGTTGGATGTCGTCACCCCACCGTCGCTGCCGGTCAGCAGGCCGAAGATGATGCCGCGGGTGGACGGGAAGATCATCGCGATGATGATCGCGATCACGGTGCCGCCGAGGCCCAGGTGGATGCGTCCGAAGCCGCCGCCACCGCCGCCTCCGGTCGCTTCTTCCACGTTGTCGCTGGAACGGCCTTTCTGCCAGAGCATCGCGATTCTCCTTACCTGTCGGCCCTTGCGGCGCCACGCGCCGGAAACTTTGCGGCAACCACCCGCGGCGCGCAAGTGCGCTGGTGGAGACACACCCCGGACGGATGTGCCAAAATGAACACGCCGCGCCGATGCGCGGCGCTTTGCTTTCAGGTTCCGAAGCCCCATGTCGCCCGTCACGCGTGCCCACTGGCAACTGCACTTTTGCGTGCTGCTGTGGGGGTTCACCGCCATCCTCGGAAAATTGATTACGCTCACCGCCCTGCAACTGGTGTGGTGGCGCATGCTGCTGGTAACACTGGCGCTGCTGCTGGTGCCGAAGGTCTGGCGCGAGCTGGGCACGCTGCCGCCTCGCCGGATCGCGGCCTATGCCGGCATCGGCGTGCTGGTGTCGCTGCACTGGCTGACGTTCTATTCGGCGGTGAAACTCGCCAACGCCTCGGTTGCCGCCACCTGCATCGCGCTGGCGCCGGTGTTCCTGTCGATCATCGAACCTCTCATCGTCGGGCGCCGGTTCGAACCGCGCGAGCTGCTGCTTGGTGTGGCGGTGGTGCCGGGCGTGGCGCTGGTCGTGGGCGGCGTGCCTGCGGACATGCGCCTGGGCGTCGCGGTGGGCGTGCTGTCGGCGGTGTTCTGCGCAGGCTTCGGCGCGCTCAACAAGCGCATGACCGAGCACGCCGGTGCGCTGACGGTGACCTGCCTGGAACTCGGCGCCGGGATGGTCTTCCTCACCCTCGTCACCTTGGTCTGGCACGCCGAAGGTTCGTTCGTGTTGCCCAACCTGCGCGACGCGCTGCTGCTGTTGGCCCTGGCGCTCGCCTGCACCCTGCTGCCGTTCGCGCTGTCCATGAAGGTCCTGCGCAAACTGTCGGCCTACACGGTGCAGCTTGCGACGAACCTCGAACCCGTTTACGCGATCGTGCTGGCGATCCTGCTGCTGGACGAGCAGCGTGAGCTCGACGCGTGGTTCTACGCCGGCGTGGCGATCATCCTCGCCGCGGTGTTTGCACACCCGCTGCTGTCGCGCCGCCCCGCGGCCAAGCCGCCCGAAACGGTGCTGGGCACGGCGGAATCCAAAGCCATCGAGTAGCAACGTGCAAGCCGCACGGACGCCGCCACGCGACGCCCCATCACGTCGCGCGGTGGCGCCATCGACTGCCCCTGCGGAGTCAGGTTTCCTGCTTTCTCGCGCTGGGTGGCTCCTGCTTGCTCGCGGCCAAGAACGCAGCCGGCCGCATGGCCGCTGCCGGCCGCGCCGGGCCTTTCCCCTTCGCCGTCGCCTTCCCCTTCGCCGTCGCCTTCGCCGTCGCCTTCCCCTTCGCCGTCGCCTTGGTCACGCCGGCGTTCGGCTTTCTGGATGGTTTCTTCATCGCACCATGCTCCCTCGTGTGCCGGGGGAACAACGCCGCCCCGGCGCCGGCGTACCACGATGTTCCATTCCCCTTCCACGACGCCAACCCACGTGCCCCGTGCATCACGATTTTCAAACCGGCGGCGGCAACCCAACCTGCCTGCAGAATTCGGCGAAACGCGGATCACCGCGGTAGGCAGCCAGGAACGGGTCATAAAGCAGAGACGAAATGCCCGGATCGCGATTCGCCCACGCGCGCTGCAGCCATTCGAACATGGGCCCGGACTGCTTGCGCAACGCGTAGATTTCGGCGATCTGGTAGGCATTGCCGTCGCCGTACTTCGCGATCACGCCCTGCAACGCTGCATCAGCCGCCGCGGTGTCGCCACCGATCTGCCTTGCCATCGCCAACGCCAGGTCCTGCCACGAACCCGGTGGCCCCGCCTGCGCGGCCCGCAGGGCTGCCGCCGCGTCGCCACGCTGGATCTCGATGCCCGACAGCGTCTCGTGGAAACTCGCGCCGTTCGGTTGCAGCGCGATGGCCTTGTCGATCGCACGTTGCGCATCGTCGAGGCGGCCAAGAGCGGCGTAATACGTCGCCAGCGCCTCGTACCAGGTCGCGTGCAAGGGATCCATGTCCAGTGCACGCCTTTTCATCTCGACCGCCTGGTCGGGATGGCCGAGTGTCGCCATCATGCTGGCCAGCAGGCTCATGGCGACTGCGTTGCCCGGCGCGAGTTGCGTGGCACGGCGAAGCTCCTCCTCCGCGCCATGCCAGTCCAAGTCTGCCCACGCCAGCAGCACGCCGCGCGCGACGTGGGCATCGGCGAGATCCGGATCGAGCGACAGCGCTATGTGCGCCGAGTCACGCGCCGCACCGTAGGCCTGTTGCATCGCGAGTCCTTCGAGAAACGCCCCGGCCCGCATCGCCTGCGTGATCGACAACCACGCGTACGCGATCGCGTACCGCGGATCGAGCCTGACCGCATCCTGGTAATGCGCGATCGCCCTGCGATCGTCATCCTCGGTGCTGCGGGCCCGATAGAAATTGCCCTGCAGGTAGGCGTGGTACGCGTCGAGGTTGCCGCCCGGAGGCTTGTCGGTGGGCTCGAACTTGCTGCCGAGCAAGGTGGCCCGCAGCGCCACCGCCACCGAGCGCGCGATGTCGGACTGCACGTCGAAGATGTCCTTCAGCTCGCGGTCGTAGGTTTGCGACCAGATCACGCGGCTGTCCGAAGCGGAGACCAGACTGGCGACGACGCGCACACGATCGCCTTCCCTGCGCACCGTGCCTTCCAGCAGGTTCGCGACACCGAGCTTCGCACCGATGCCGCGGCTGTCGCTCACGTCACCGCGGAAACGGAATGCGGAATTGCGGCCGATCACCTTCAGCCCCGATACCTGGCCGAGCAGGGAAATCAGGTCCTCGGAAAGTCCGTCGGAAAAATACTGGTCGCCCGCGTCGCCGTTCTCGTTCAACAGCGGCAGCACGGCAACCGACTTGCCCGCGACCGCCACGTCACCGCGCTGCCGAACCAGGGTATTGGCCAGCAGCAGCACCACGATCACGCACAACACCGCGATGATCGCCCGATCCAGCCGCTTGCCGGTGTGTCGCGTGATCGACGCGGCCCGGAGGACTTCGCTCTCCAGCTTCAGGCCTTCGGGGGTGATTTCGTAATACCAGGAAACCACCAGCACGACCGGAAAGCCGATGACCCCCGCGATCACGATCAGCCGCACCACCCAGTCGGCGATGCCAAAGAAGGGAAAGACCTGGGTGGCGACCTGCACGAGCAGCCACGCGACGGCCGCATACAGCGTGCCCGCTCGAAACACATTGCGGCGCCTGAGCTCGGCGATGAACGTCTTCACCGCGCTTCCTCCCCGGAAGACTCGAGCTGGAGTATAGCCCGGCACCACGCCACCTCGCGCCTCGATCCTGTCGCCTATACTTCGGGAATGCGAGGGCAGGATTACAGTTCCGGCGCGATGGGGTCGAGCGCGCCAAGGCAGGGCCTTACGGCGGCGCGCACGCAATGTATCCGCGACGGCCGGCGTGAAGAGCGCATCGACCATGTGGTCGAGGAAACCCCCATCGCGCTGGTCTACAACGGCCAGCCGTTCGCGGTGATGATGGCGACCCCGTGCGATCTCGGAGATTTCGCGCTGGGCTTCGCGCTGGCCGAAGGCATTGTCGCGACACGCGACGAATTCGAACTGGTGGATGTCCTGCAGACCGAGCATGGGATTACCCTGCAGGGCCTGATTCCGCACCCGCGCTTCGAAGCGCTGCAACAACGCCGCCGCATGCTGGCCGGCCGCAGCGGCTGCGGCTTGTGCGGCATCGAATCACTGGAAGAAGCAGTGCGGCCTACGCCCGTTGTCGCGTCGAACCTGCGGCTGGATCGCGCTGCGATCGCTGCCGGGATGCGCGCGCTGGTCGAGCGGCAGCCGCTGAACACGTTGACCGGCGGTGCCCACGCCGCAGCGTTCGTGGCGGTCGATGGAACCGTGATCGTGCGTGAGGACGTGGGCCGCCACAACGCGCTCGACAAGCTGATCGGCGCACGCACCGTCGATGGACGCTTGCGCGGTGCCGACGGATTCCTCGCGATCACCTCGCGCGCGTCGTGGGAAATGGTGCACAAGGCCGCGCATGCCGGCATTGCCGTGATCGCCGCGATTTCAGCACCCACCTCGCTGGCGATCGAAGCCGCCGAAACCGCAGGCATCACGCTGATCGCATTCGTGCGCGACGAGGCGATGAACGTCTACACGCACGCAGGGCGCGTGGCCTGACCGGACCGCGCGCCCCGCAGGGTGCGCTCAGACCCTGGATTCCTTCTTGGCGTGCTTCTCGGCACGCTTTTCCTTCAGCGTCTTTTGCGGCTTCTTCTTGTCTTCCTTCTTTTTCTCGAGACCTTTCATTGCGTGCTCCCGTTGGCAGTGGTGCAGTGGCAAAGATGCTCTAGTCCGCGCCACTTCGCAAGAGGGTCTGCGTAGCGTATACAGGTTCCGGATGGAACTGGCTAGACTCGACGTGTACCGCCCCTGCCCGTGAGGTTTGGAGCATGCCATCACCCGCCCGATCCACCGTCGCGACCGTGATTCCCTCGCTGCGTTACCGCAATGCGCCCGCCATGATCGACTGGCTGTGCAAGGCGTTCGGTTTCGAGAAGCATGCCGTCTACGCCGACGGCAACACCGTGCACCACGCACAGCTCACCTTCGGGCACGGCATGATCATGCTGGGCTCGGTCGAGCGTGGCTCGGCGTGGAGCCAGCGCATGGCGCAGCCGGACGAGATCGGCGGACGCGAAACGCAAGCATGCTACGTGGTGGTCGCCGACTGCGCCGCACACCATGCGCACGCAAAGACCGTGGGTGCCGAAATCGTGGACGAACTCGAAGCAAAGGACTATGGCGGCAGTGGCTACAGTTGCCGGGATCCCGAAGGTCACTTGTGGGCGTTCGGCGACTACGACCCGTGGGCCGAGCATACGGCATGAAGGCAGGCGATCCGCCCATCGCCGACGAGCTGGCCGACAGGCGTGACAAGCATGTCAAGGCCGGCATCGGCGGGTGGAACTTCGCGCCCTGGCGCGACAATTTCTATCCGAAGGGCCTGCCACAGCGGCGCGAGCTGGAATACGCCAGCCGGCACCTCGCCACGCTTGAAATCAACAGCACGTTCTACCGCGCGCAGACGCCCAGGGTCTATGCGAAATGGCGCGACGAGACGCCGCCCGGATTCGTGTTCTCGCTGAAGGCGCCGCGCCAGGTCGCCGAACACCGCAAGCTGGCATCCGCCGGCGCGGTGATGCGCGCGTTCGTGTTCGGCGGGCTCGCCGAATTCGGGAACCGCCTCGGCCCGATCGTTTGGCAGTTTCCACCCACGCGCGCATTCGAACATGACGACTTCGCGGCCTTCCTCGACCTGCTGCCGCATGAACTGAACGGACAGCCGTTGCGGCACGTGCTGGAAGTGCGGCACGCGGGTTTCCTGTGCCCGGAATACCTTGTGCTCGCGCGTGCGCACGGCACACCCAGCGTGTTCACCGATTCGCAGGAATATCCGTCATTCGCCGACCTCACCGGCGACTTCGTGTACGCGCGCCTGATGTGCAGCCGCGCCGAAGAATCCGACGGCTACCCCGCGCACGAACTCGACGTTTGGGCCGAACGCGCGCGTACATGGGCCGCTGGCGGCGAACCGAACGATTTGCCGCGCATCGCGGATGCGCGCGTTGCGCACACGACGCCGCGCGACGTGTTCATTCATTTCATCAGCAGCGCCAAGCAACGCAATCCGGCCGCCGCGATGGCGCTGCAAAGGCGCGTCGGATGAAAACCACCCTCGGCGCGCTCCTCGCTGCATTGCTGCTGGCCGGTTGTGCAAGCGCGCCTGCTCCGAAACCAGTCGTCGCCGCACCGGTGACACCGTCACCTCCGGCTCCCGTCACGATGCCTGCACCCGTAGTCGCGCCACCATCGTCGCTGGCCGCGGACATCGACGCGTACATCGCGCAACCGCAGTTCGCGCGGGCGGACTGGGGCATCGCGGTGCGCTCGCTCGACACCGGCAAGGTCTTGTACCAGCACAACGCCGACCGACTGTTCGTGCCGGCATCCAACGCCAAGCTGTTCACCACGGCACTGGCGCTGGCCAGGCTCGGCAGCGGCACCCGCATCGCCACGACCTTGTACGCGACGTCCACCCGCGTGGATGCGAAGGGCACGCTGCACGGCGATTTGATCCTGTACGGACGCGGCGACCCGTCGCTGGGCCTGCCGGACGCATCGCCGGACTGGGCCGACCGCTTCGCTGCTGCACTCGCGCAACGCGGCATCAAGCGCGTGCAGGGCGACCTGGTCGCCGACGCCACCTATTTTTCCGGCGCACCGGCCGGCAGCGGCTGGGAAGCCGACGATCTGCAGACCGACTACGGTGCCGTGGCATCCGCGCTCACCGTGCAGGGCAACGTGATGCGCGCCGAGGTCACGCGCGACGC